>NZ_JBHWJJ010000017.1:0-95048 GCF_042732005.1 Streptomyces sp. NPDC059851
CCAGTGGCTGCACTCCTACAATCACCACCGCGGACACACCGCGCTCGCAGGCAAACCACCCGCCAGCCGCGTCCCCAACCTCACTGGGCAATACACCTAGGGCGCCTGCACCAGTCCCAGCCCTGCATCCGGTACCGGAAGACCGAGGTTCCGCGTACCTGCGCGGAGAAGCGCAACGATTTGCGCAGCGGTCGCCCCGGGATTCTGTTCCCACAGCAGCGCCGTGATACCGGCGACGTGCGGGGTGGCCATGCTCGTGCCGTCCAGTAGGCGGTAGCCTCCGCCCCGCCACGTGGACAGCACGCCGACGCCCGGCCCCACCATGTCGACGCCGCCCCCGTTCGGGTTGAGGCCGGCACAGGAGAACGGGGCAATGGAGAAGTCCGGCCCGACGGCGCCGACCGCCAGGATCGAAGGACAGTTCGCCGGCTGTCCCACGGGCTCGATCCTCGAAGGCCGGCGGCTCTCGTTGCCGGCTGCTGCAACCATCACGATGCCCCGCTGCATGGCACGGCGGGCTGCCCGCTCGTAGATGCGCGAGTACCCGTCCCCGAAGGCAACCGGAACGCCCAGCGACATGGAGATGACGCGTACGGATCTCTGGGCCATCGCCCAGTTGATCCCCGCCAGGATCTGCCCGTCGGGGCCGCGGCCGCGGTTGTTCAGCACCTTGCCGACGAAGATGCCGGCCTCGCACGCGACGCCGTAGCGCGGACCGGCGGCCGGCCTCTTGGGACCGCAGGCCGTGCCCGCGCAGTGAGTGCCGTGTCCATGACCGTCGTCGACCGTCTCACCGGGCACGAAGGACGCCGACTGCACCACGCGTCCTGCCAGATCCGGGTGGGACACGTCGATGCCGGTGTCCAGGATCGCCACCCCGGTGCCGGCGCCCGTGAAGGTCGACTCCGTCGCCAGCACGGCCTGCAGTCCCCAGGTGGCTTGGCTCTCGTCCCACCGAGGAATTGCTGCCGCTTGCGGCACACCTGCGCGTGGCTGCCCGTCGCCCCGGACGCGGCCGGTGAGGTCGGCCACCCCGTGTGCGTAGCCGTCACAGTAGCCGTCGAAGTACTCATCCGTCCGAGTTGCCGTGCGTTCCGCGTAGACGCGGAGCACCCGCTCCGGCTCGGCACTGATGAGGCTCGGAGTCGAAGCGACGGTGGCAGCCAGAGCCGATCGCTGGTCCGGGGCGGTTTCCACGATGGCGATCCCGAGGTCGTCGAGGACCACGGTCCCGCCCCCCTCCAGTGCGCGGGTCCCGGAGGCCCCACTCGGGATGTGCTGTGCCGAAGCCACACCAGCACCGGAAGTCAGTGCGTCAAGACCGGCCTTCGGGTCGTCTTGATCAAGCAGAACCAGGTACCTACCGGTGTATTCGACCTCCGAATCGACACCGGCGTCCGCCATGGAACTCGCACCGTAGCCGTTGCTCGTCATTCAGGTCTCCTCTGCGAGAGGGGCGGGCAAACCTGCCCATACGGTTCCGACGATAGGAAGGAGTTGCCCCGGGCGCGCCGCGCAGGCGGCCATTCGGACTTCCCGCACGGCGCTCAGGAACCGTTCGTGAAGCACGCACGCTGGTCGACGGAGACGCAGAGTCACTTCCGGATGCGGAGCGGCAGCCAATCCGGTGATGGAGGCGAAGAGCCGGTCGGGCCGGGCGCCCGGAGGGTGAAGTGGGGAAGTGGCGCCGCGCCTTCGAAGCGGCGGGCGGCGGACCCCGCCCGCCGAGCGCGGCGGTGATCCTGTCCCCGATCACGGGGGCGGTGGGCCGACGGGCCGGCTCCCGGCACCGGCGTGACGGCTACCCCGTCCCGCCGAGCAACGGACGGCATCCCAGCTGCGCCGTCACCCCGCACGCCGGCACAGGGACGCCTCCGGCCCGGGACCCGGCCGTGACCCGGCCCGGAGGCCGGGCGCGGCAGCGGGCGGCTGGGGCGGGCGGGGCGAAGGGGGCCGGCTAGTTCCCGGCACCCCGCGGGAAGGTGATCTCAACCCGGCGGTTCTTCTTACGGCCTTCCTCGGTGCTGTTGTCAGCGATCGGGTAGTCCTCGCTGTAACCGCGGACGTCGTAGACCACGCCCGGGACGGTGACCGTCTTGGCGAGCTCCGCCTGCACGGCGTCGGCACGCTGCTTCGACAGCTCCTTGCCGTGCTCGTAACTGCCCTGGTCATCGGTGAAACCGAAGACGCGGATACGGGTCGCCTTTTGGGTGTTGACCTCCTGCGCGATGGCCTGAATGCGGGCGGCGGCCTGGGCGTTGAAGACGGCGCTGTTCTCCGGGAAGAGGACCTCGGACTGCAGCGCCATCATGACCGTCTGGTTGGTCTCCTGGCGGCGCTGCTCACCACCGAGGTCCTCGACGACCTCGGCGATGTCGAGCACCTTGACGGGCGCGAGGGTCCCGCCCTGGGGGATCTTCAGACCGGGGGCCTTGGAGTCGATGGGTACGGGGGCGGCGGCGGAGGGCTCCGTGCCGGGGGGTACGGACGGCTTGACGTCATCGGCGCTCGCCACGCCGACCCCGACGGCTTGGACCCCGGCCATGACCAGGCCGATGACGGCTACTGACGCGGCTGTGCGATGGCGTTTTGTCATGGGGTCACCCAGAGATTTTGATGGTGGCCGTGGCGAAGGTGGGCAGGTTGAACTCAACTTCGGTTGTTGAGGTCGGCGGAGTCGGGAACTGCGCAAAGAAGGGAACCACCTGCCCGGCGTCCACACTTGAGATCCCCGACGTGCACAGGCAGCGCGATTCCGTGTCCCGCAGCACGTAGTAACGCTTCTTTCCGACCTTGTCGACGAGGGTTGCACCGGCCACAGATTCCCCAGTGCCCTTCAGCTCGATACCCCGCCACGCGACAGTGTCCTTATATGACTGACTGCCGGTATTCTTGAGCTGCCCATTGATCGTGAGAAAGCCGCCCGGGTCCCTCTGGGCAGAGTTGATCTCCAGGACCATGCCCTCCTGCCCCTTGAGCGTGGCAATCACCACGGCTGGCGCTGAGCTTGGGCCGGCACCCGGCGTAGCCGCTTGAGAGCTTGCCCCCCGTGGCTGCGACTGTGAGGGGTTCGGCGCTCCCTTGGCTTTACCGTCGTCGCCACCCCCACACCCGGCCACAGTGAGGGCCAAAACCGCCGCAGTCGCAACGGCAGCTCCCCTACGAGCCTTCACCGTCTGCCGAATGATCATTTGGGCTAATTCCTCCGCTTTCCTGCGTCATTCCTTCAAGCGCACGTCGAACAGCTTCCGCGCGAGTGGTTTCCATGGGTCCGGCTTCGCTGGATCAAAGGCAAGCTCCTTGCCGCCCTTGCATCTGATCTTGATCGGCCCGGGCTTGTCGACAACTTCTCCCCCGGGCTTGTCTGCAACTCCTCCAGAGGGCGAAGGCGTCACCTCCGGCGTTGCCGGCTGCCCCAATCGGCAGCGTGGCACGATGGCGGCACGCGCCCCTGCCGTTCCATACACGCCTTCTGTGCCCGGAACCACCGACTTACCCACAGGCTGTTCCGTCTTCACTTCCACACTGAAGCTCAGTCGCGACGGTAGGCACGACACCACCTGAGCACTGTTGCGCGACGCAAACTCACCCGCCGCATCACACCCATCTCCGCCATCAAGCCCAACACCGTTGAGTAACTGCTCCCAACCCTTTCCCTGTAGAGAGGTCAGGTCTACGCCGGGGAGCAAGTTGTCTCGGGCCTCCTGGGCCGCAGCCAACGCAGCTGCATCAGCAGCGCCCTGCGCATCACTGCGTGAAACCGAAGCCTGACCGACAACAAAGAGTGCGAGCGCTACGAACAGGAGGCCGCCCAGGGCGGCGATGTAGATCGGAAAGGCCTGCCCGCGATCTCCCGACCATCTCACCCCCGCCCGCATTATCCGGCTTTGATGTTCGTTACGGCTTCCTTGATTCGCTTGGTAATCTCTGCACCGATACCCGAACCGACGATAGCCCCGACGATTACAAGCACCACGAGGATGATTCCGAGGTATTCGAAAGCCGTTTGCCCCCGATCGGAACGCGCGCAACACTGACGGAATCGAGCCGCCGTAACGTTGGCCCATCCTCGAACGTGGATCTGCGTCCGGACTCCAGCCTTCAGCAGCGTGTCGTGTCGCATGAGGGGTTCCTCCCGGTCCGGTGGCGCTGTTGGTTTGCGGACCGTACGGCGCGTTACGGGTCGTCACCAAGGGTCCCGGGGCCCAATTACGGACCCACCGGTCAGTCCGTCTACTCATGTCCCGTCACCCCCGGGCGGGCGGTTCCCAGCCAGCGGGCTATCGCCTCGCTGCGGCTGGCGCTCTGGAGCTTGGCGAAGATGCGGTTGATGTGGTTCTTCACCGTCTTCTCGCTGATGAAGCAGGTGGCCGCGATCTGCTGGTTGCTCATCCCGGACGCGATCAGATCCATGATCTCCTCCTCCCTCGAACTCAGGCCGAAGAGAACCGAGTTGTGCAGACGCTCCGTCGACTGTGCCACAGTTCGTTGCGGTTGCGAAGAGGTGCGGAGTTCTCCGAGGAGGGCGCTGGCCGCCGTCGTCGTGAAATGGGCGCGGCCCTCGCGGACGTCGTGGACCGCTCTGATCAGGTCGTCCGGTGTGAACTCGCCGTGCACCAGGTAGCCGCCCGCGCCCAGCAGGAGTGCTTCTCGGACGATCTCGGATTCCTGGTTGTACGTCAGCATCAGTACGGGTGCGAGGCGGACGAGGTGGGGCAGGGCGGAGATGCCGTCGACGCCGGGCATCCGTACGTCCAGCAGGATGACGTCCGGGGCGTGGCGGCGGGTCAGGCTGAGCGCCTCGCGGCCGTCGGCGGCCTGGGCGACGACGTCGAGGTCGTCCGCGGTGCCGAGGAGGGCGGCCAGGCCGGCCCGGACGACGGGGTTGTCGTCGGCGATGAGGATGCGCAGCGGGGCCATCACGGGCTCCCTTCGGGTGTGAGGGCCGCGAGCGGGAGGTCCACGCGGATCCGGGTGCCGGGCCGGGCGGCGGAAGCGGGCGCGTCGGCGGGGCCGAGGTGCAGGCGGGCACCGACGGCGGCGGCGCGCTCCGCCATGCCGAGCAGGCCGTAGTGGCCGGCGCCGCGCAGGGCGGCGAGGTCGGGCCCGCCGGCGGGGAGGCCGCGGCCGTCGTCCTCGATGGTGAGGGTGAGGTGCGCGGTGTTAGTGGTGGTGGCGGGGTCGGCGGCGGCGGAGAGGGTGATGCGGGTGGCGTCGGCGTGGCGGCGGGCGTTGTCGAGGGCCTCCGCGGCCACGGCCAGGAGGTGGCGGGCCACCGGGGCGGGGAGCAGGGGGAGGCTTCCGGAGGTGGTCACTTCGGCCCTGACGGCTCCGCCCGGCTGCGCGGCCGCGAGGCGGTGGAGTTCGGGAAGGAGGTGGACGCCCGGGGTGTCGGCCTCCTGGCGGAGGTCGGCGAGGAGGGCGCGGGATTCGGAGGCGGCCTGCCGGGCGGCGGCGGAGAGCAGGCCGGCCTGGCGGCGGACGGCTTCGGGGTCTTCGGTGCGGGCGAGGGCGTCGGCGGCGAGGGCGAGGCCGTGCAGGGTCTTGGCCACGGAGTCGTGCATGTCGCGGGCCAATCGTTCCCGTTCGGTGCGTACGGCCTCGGCCACCGCCAGCCGGGCCCGCGTCTCGGTGAGGGCCCGGCTCGCCGCGCCGAAGCGGAACAGCAGGTCGCGCAGGGAGGAGCCCGCCGCCCCGGCCACGAGGCACAGCACGGGCAGGGTGAGCCCGCCGGAGAGGGCGGCGACGGCGACCGCCTGCAGGGCGGCGTAGACGGCCGCGCCGCGCCAGCCGTGGACGAGGCCGGCCAGCAGCGGGGTGCACAGCGAGACGAAGCCGAGGGGGGACTCCGGGGTCGCGGTGACCAGAAGGAGTCCGCTGAGCGCCGTGTCGCAGGCGAGCAGCCAGCGGTGGCGCAGCAGCAGGGGTCCGAGGCGCTCCCAGTCGCGGAAGAGGGCGTACGAGAGCATGAAGGTGAGCAGGATCGCGCCCGCGACGAGGTACGTCGGGGCGCCGGGGGCCGTACGGCCCAGGGCCACGGGGGCGCCGAGGCCGATGGCGAGCATGCGGAAGGCGAAGACGCGGCGGCACAGGGCCTGCAGGGCGTTCGCCTCCTCGTACGAAGCCCCCACCGAAGCCCCCACCGAAGCCCCCACCGAGGCCCCCACCGAAGCCCCCACCGAAGCCCCCACCGAGGCCGCCATCGAGGCCCCCGCCGTGGCCCCCGCCGGAGCCCCCGACCTGGCTTTCGCCGAAGCCCCCACCGACGCGCCCGCCGAAGCGCGCCCCCGCCTCCCCCGGGGCCACGGCAAGGGCTGCGTCGCCGCGGTGTCCGGCAGCAGTACCATCGCCGCTCACCCGCCGCCGAGCAGCGCGCCGAAGTCGACGTCGGCCCCGTACACGAACCCGCACACCAGCAGGATCAGCGTCCCCGGCAGCATGAACATGGTCACCGCGAAGGTGGCCTTGGGGACGGCGCGGGCGGCGCGACGGCGGGCGTTCTGGGCGTCCGTGCGGCGCATGTCCTCGGCGATGGCGATCAGCGTGTCGACGATCGGGGAGCCGAGTTCTTCGCCCTGCTGGAGCGCGGTGACGAACTGGGCGACCTGCTCGGAGTCGTTGCGCCGGCGCAGCTCGTCGAAGGCCTGCCGGCGGCTGACGCCCATGTCCATCTGCTGCAGGGTGATGCGGATCTCGTCCGACCAGGGGCCGTCGTACTTGCCGGCGACCCGCTCCAGCGCCTGCCGGAAGCCCAGCCCGGCGCTGACCACCACCGCGAGGACGTCCAGGAAGTCGGGCAGGGTCCGCTCGATGTGGTCGCGGCGGATCCGGATCGCCGACCACAACCCGACCTCGATCCAGAAGACCCCGAAGGCGACCATCAGCAGGGCCGGTACGAGCTGCCCGTTGACCAGCATCGCGAAGGCGCCGAGCGCGCCGAGGAAGCCGTACACGGCGCGCCGGGCGGCGTAGCGGTCGATGGTGAGGCCGGCCGGGTTGCCGGCCATGTCGATCTGGCGGCGTTTGCGCGCCACCCGCTCCGGTCCCATCAGCCGCAGCACCAGCGGGGCCCAGCGGATGCCGAGGCGGTCGACGGCGGAGCCGACGGCCGTGGTGCGGGTGGCGCCGACTTCCAGGGCGAGGGCCAGGTCGGAGGGGAGCTTGGTCTCGGCGCGGTAGAGGCGGATGCCGTGGAAGACACCGAGGACGGAAAGGCCGAGGGCCAGGGCCAGCAGGATCGCGATCACGTCGTCGTCCACCCCCTCACACGTCGATCTTCGACAGGCGGCGGATCAGCACGAACCCGAGCGTGAACAGCCCGATCGCGACGAGCACCGCACTCTGGCCGAGGAAGGCTCCGGTCATGCGGTCCAGGGCGCCGGGCATCATCAGGTTCACCAGCAGCAGCGAGCCGAGCCCGATCGCCGGCACCAGGTACGCGGTCACCGTCACCTGGGACAGCTGGGTGCGGATCTCGCGCCGCGTCTCCTTGCGCTGCTCCAGGGTGACGGTGAGGTTGCGCAGGGAGCCGACGAGTGCGCCGCCCGCCCGCGCGGACAGGACGAGGGTGGAGACGAGGACGACGAGTTCGCGGGAGGGGAGCCGTTCGGCGATCTCGCCGAGGGACTCTTCGATGGAGTGGCCGACGGCGAGGCGGTCGGCGACGCGGGAGAGCTCCTCGCCCGCCGGGGCCTCCAGTTCCTCCGCCGCGATGGCGATGGCCGTGCGCAGGGCCAGGCCGGCTTGGGTGGCGTTGGCGAGGATGCGGGCGAGTTCGGGGAGCTGGTTGATGAAGCGCTCGGTGCGGCGCGCCCGCTGCCAGTTGAGGAAGGCGTCCGCGGCCCACAGGCCGATCAGGCCGGCGACGGGGCCGAAGAACGGGGCGAGGAAGCTGGCGGCGACCAGCCATATGCCGGCGACCGACAGGAGCATGTAGACGAAGAATTCGCCGGGGGTGAGGTCGAGGCCGGTCACGGCCAGCTTCACCTCGATCCGCTTGCCGAGCGCGGTCGTGCGCAGCCGCCGGTCGACGGCGGTGAAGCGGCGTCTGCGGCCGGGTGGTTCGGGGGCGCCTTCGGCGGCGAGGCGTTCGATGAGGGCGGCGCGCTGGGCCCGGCCGGCCGTGTACACGTGTACGCCCGCGATGACGAGGACGCAGGCCAGCAGGGTGGCGCCGAGGGTGAGGAGGATGAGTGGGTTCACGGGGCGGTCCGGGTGGTGCGGGTGGCGAGCTGGTCGTCCGACGTGGCGACCCCGAAGGCCTGCGGGATCGGCTGGTTGTTCATGTAGAGGCGCTCGGCGATGCGGCGCGGTAGCGGGTGGTACTCGAACCAGCCGTGGACGCGGCCGTCGGCGCCCATCGGCTGGGCCGCGAAGCGGCAGACGGTGGTGATGCGGAAGGGTTCGCGGCCGTGGGAGTCGAGGATGGCGATCTCGGTGACGCGGCGGGAGCCGTCGCCGAACCGGGTCAGCTGGACGACCACGTTCACCGCGCTGTTGATCTGGTCCTGGAGGGCTTCGAAGGGGACCTCCACCTCGGACATCGAGGCGAGGGTCTGCAGGCGCATCAACGCGTCCTCGGCGCTGTTGGCGTGGACGGTGGCGAGGGAGCCGTCGTGGCCGGTGGACATGGCCTGGAGCATGTCGAGGGTTTCACCACCGCGGACCTCGCCGACGATGATGCGGTCGGGGCGCATGCGGAGGCTGTTGCGTACGAGGTCGCGGATGGTGATCTGGCCCTTGCCCTCCACGTTCGCGGGGCGGGATTCGAGGCGGATGACGTGGGCCTGCTGGAGCTGGAGCTCCGCGGAGTCCTCGATGGTGATGATCCGCTCGCCCTCCGGGATGAGGCCGGAAAGGGCGTTGAGGAGGGTGGTCTTGCCGGTGCCGGTGGCCCCGGAGACGATCACGTTCATCTTGGATTGGACCAGCCCGGACAGCAGCAGGAGCATCTGCTCGTCGAGCGAGCCGAGGGCGATCATCTCGTGGAGGGTGAAGGCGCGCGGGAAGCGGCGGATGGTGAGCGTGGCGCCGGTCAGCGAGAGCGGCGGGATGATGACGTTGACGCGTTCGCCGCTGGGCAGGCGGGCGTCCACCATCGGGTTCGCCTCGTCGACGCGGCGGTTGACGGTGGAGACGATGCGCTCGATGGTCTGCATGAGCTGCTCGTGCGAGGCGAAGCGGAGCGGGAGCTGCTCGACGCGGCCGGCGCGCTCCACGAAGATCTGGTCCGGGCCGTTGACCATGATCTCGGAGATCGACGGGTCTTCGAGGAGCGGTTCGAGCACGCCGAGGCCGAGGGCTTCGTCGACGACGCGGCGGATGAGCTGGGCCCGCTCGGCGGTGGAGAGGACGGGGCCCTCGCGGCTGATGATGTGCCCGAGCACCCGCTCCAGCCGGGACCGCCGCTCGGCGGGGCTGAGCGCGGACATCTCGGCGAGGTCGATCTCCTCCAGCAGCTTGGCGCGGTAGGAGGAGACGAGGAGGCCGTCCTCACGGGGGCCGTGCCGGTCGTCCGGCGTGGCGACCCGGGAACGCAGGCTCATGGTCAGGGTCGTCCCTTCGGGTCGCGGTCAGGGTTGTCGTCGGGCATGACGGCCGTGGCCGTGGCGTCTTCGAGGTCGAGCCCCGGCACGATCACCTTGATCGGGATCCGCACGGTCGCCGTGACCGCATCGCCGCTCGACGCCACGCTGACCTCCGCGGCGAGGCCGGAGCGGACCGCGGCCTGACCGGCCGCCACACCGGCCCCCCGTTCGCGGGCCTCCACGCGGGCGGCGGTCCGCGCCGCCGTGTCGGCCTGCTCGTGGACGTACGCGACCCAGCCGAGCTGGATCCCGCACAGCGCGACGAACAGCAGGACCGGGACGAACCCGATGTACTCCAGTGCCACTTGCCCGCGGTCGCCCCGCGGTGCGGAGCGGCGGGCCGCCGCGCTACGGGCATGCGCGTCCGCCGGCTCCGGGCCCCGGCCGGGAGCCTGGCCCGGCCCGGAGCGGGGGAAGCGGGTCCGCTGACCGGGCCCTCGACCGCCCCGTTCGGCCGCCGCGTCCGGCCGTGGCGTCGCCGTCCCGGCCGGTACGGGCGGGGGGCGCTCGCCGTTGCCGGCCTCGTCGGCCCTGCGGGTGGGGACGGCTCGGGTGCAGCGGTCGGGTCGGGATCCGGGGTGGCCTGTCATGTCAGTCCTCCTCCCTCTCCATGGCCGCACCGGCCTCGCCGGTGATGCGGCCGAAGCTCAGCGACGGGTGCAGCACCGGGATTTCGAGCGTGATGGTGGCCTTGTAGAGCGGGCCCGCCTCACCGCAGTCCGAGGTCATGTTCCAGGCGCTGCCGATGTGCTCTGCGGCAGCCGCCGCGCATGCCCCGCCCCCCTTGACCGCACCCGCGCGCGCCGCCTCGTCCGCCGCGTTGCCAGCCAGGGAGAAGGCGTAGCCGATCAGGACGCACTCCCAGACCGCGGCGACGAGCAGCAGGATCAGCGGGACCATGCCGACGAACTCGACCGCCACCTGTCCGCGGTCACCGCGCTGGCGGCCGCGCCCGCGCGGTGACCCGGCCGGCGCCCGGTCGGCGCGGCGGGCCGGGGCGGCGGGGTCGGCCGGCGGGTGGGGGCGGCTCGGCCGGGGCCGGCGGCTCTGCGGTGGTCTGGGGGTGGGCATGTCAGTGCTCCCGGCCTCGGCGGAGCCAGGGGCCGATGGCGCCGCGGTCGCCCGCGCCGCGGCGCAGGCGGGCCACCGGCCCGGGCCTGCGGACGGCGAGGGCCGATCCGGGGGCGGCCGCGGCAGCCGGGGCGGTGGTGGCGGCCGGGATCGCTCCCGCCGCCACGGCGGTCGCCGGCTCGGGGGCGGTGGGCGCCGCCAGGAGGCCCAGTTCGCCCGCCACCGTCCACAGGGCCTGCTTGACGGTGGAGCGGTTGTCGAGGTCCTGGACGCGGCCCGCGTCCACCACCGCCTGGAGCTCCTTGAAGGCCGCCGGCACAGGCGTCCGCACCACCCTCGTCTTGGTGATCTTCTCGATCAGCGCGGGTTGGATCTCGGTGTGCCTGCTCCAGCGGTTGACCACCATCGTCGTGTCCTCGGCCTTGCGGACCTGGAGTCGCTCCCACATGCGGACCATCCGCTTGGCGGCCCGTACGGAGACCACGTCCGGGGTGGTGACCAGGACCGCCACGTCGGCCCCCTCCACCGCGGCCGCATTGGCGCCGGTCACGTTGGTGCCGCAGTCGACGACCACGAGCTCGTACCGGCTGCGCAGGGCGGTGAGGACGTGCCGGGCGGCCCGGTCGTCGACCTCTTCGCCGCGCTCGCCGTCCGCCGGGGCCAGCAGGAGGGCGAGGCCGGTGCGGTCGTCGTAGACGGCGTCCTGCAGCACCCGCGGGGAGATGTCCTGGATGCCGGCGAGGTCGGCGATGGAGCGCCGGAACTGCACGTCGAGGTAGGAGCCGACGTCCCCGGCCTGGAGGTCCATGTCGACGAGCGCGGTGCGCCGCCCCGCCGCGGCGGCGGCCAGGGCGAACTGCACCGCCGCGAAGGTGGTGCCGACCCCGCCCTTGGCCCCGGCGACGGTGACCACCCGCCCGCCGGGCCCGGTCGGCGCCTCGGCGGGCCGGCCCAGGTGGCGGCGTACGCCGGCGGCCCACTGGGCGGCGGCCTGGACGCGGGCGGCGAGCTCCTCGTAGGAGGGCGGAAGCCCGACCAGGCCGCGGGCGCCGGAGTCCATGGCGGCGGAGAAGAGCGCCGGGCCGGTGTCCGAGGAGAGGAGGACGACCCCCACCGCGGGGAAGCGGAGGGCGACCTCGCGGATGAGGTCGAGGGCGGGCACGGGGCCGATCCGCTCGTGGACGAGGACGACCTCGGGCAGTTCGTCGACGGATTCGGCGGCCAGTCGGCCGAGGGTGTCGAGGAGGGAGGCGGAGTCGGGGACGGGGGCGGCCGGCTCGGCGGCCGGGAGCTGGCTGAGGAGGGTGGAGATGGCGCGGGCGGCGTCCGGGTCGCCGGCCGCGGGGAGGATTCGGGTGGTCATCCGGGCCTCACTTGTCCCCGTCGAGGGTGTACGTGCGGTCGGCCGCGCTGGGCGCGGAGTCGGTGCCGGGGGCCACCAGGGCCAGGCGTACGTGCTCCGCGAAGGACTCGGCGTACGCGACGCGCTGGGTGTCCTTGGTGGTGAGGGCGAAGGTGATGGGGACGGCTTCGGCGGGCCCCTTGCGGTCGCTGTCCTTGTCGAGGGCGGTGAGCTTGCCGACGTTGATGACGCGCGCGTTGGCCACGATGATCACGGAGCGGGAGGGGTCGGACTCCTTGGCGCCCTTGAAGGTGGCGATGATGTTGACCTTCGCCCCCGAGTGGATCTTCCCGGCCACGCCCGTCGCCGCGTCGATCATGATGGCGATCTCCTGCTCGCCGGGCTGGAGCTGCGGCTTGTCGACGTACATGTCCGCCTGGAGCAGGGAACCCTTCTTCAGGGTGGTCAGGGCGATCTTGTCCTTGAGGCCGCCGAGGTCGGTGACGGCCGTCTCGGACAGCCACCGCTTGGGGATGCTGACCTCCTCGAACTGTCCGGCCGACAGCGGGCTGTAGGGAGCGATATCGGCCTTGGCCCGGTACGCGACGACCTCGGCCCCGACCTTGCTGTTGACGTCGCCGATCACCACGAGGACCCCGCCGAACGCCGCGAGGGCGCACAGGACCGACAGGAGCAGCAGGATGACGCCGCGGCGCTGGCGTGAGTTCATGTGCCGTACTACCTCGCCGTTCTTCGTTCGTTCGGGGTGGTCGGGTCAGTGTCTGGACCGGGGGCGGGAGGCGCCTGGGGCCTCGGCGGCCGGCGGCGGTGCGGCCGGTTGCGGGGGGTTCAGGGGGGCGGCGCAGAAGCCGCACCGGTCGCCGATGAGTTCGAGACCGCACCAGCGGCACTCGTCGCGGCGGACGGAGGCGACCAGTTGGTAGAGGACGGGCAGGTCCGGGATGCCGGCGGCGAACTCCACGAGTTTCGGGGTCGCCCACCAGGCGGCGGAGTCGGCGGGCAGCGGGTTCTCCATCACGCCCTGCACCTGCCAGGCGGGGGCGAGTTCGGCGGTCACCCAGTCGGAGGCGAGCTGGCCTCGGGCGAAGGTGAGCTGGGTGGCGTACGCGGGTCCCGGGGGCAGGACGCCGCCGCCCTGCGCCGCCCCGCCCCCTGCTGCGGCACGGCGCCCCCCGCGCGCCCGCCGACCGCGCCCCTCGCGCCCCTCCGCTCCGGACCCCGACCCCCGACTGCCGTGCACCGGCCCCGCCCCCGACGTCCCGAGCCGGGCCAGGTGCGGTGTCGGGTGGGCCAGGACGGCGAACTGGGCGCCGGGCGACCAGGACCGGGCGTGCGCCTTGAGTCCGACCGGGACCCGGTCGAGCCGGGCGACGGAGCCGAGCAGGGCGCCGGCGTGGATGTAGTGGGACAGCAGGCGGGCGGCCGCGGCGATGACGCCGGGGCTGAAGTCGCAGATGCTGAGTTGCCGCAGCTGTCGCACCAGCAGGGCGGTGCCCAGCGGCGGCAGATCGACGTCGACGAGGGCGATCCGGTCGGTTTCGAGGATGGCGCGTACGGTGTGCAGCCGCCGGACGGTGGCGGGCGGCAGCCAGGACGGTACGACGGCCAGTACGTGGCTGTGGCGCTCCAGTAGGGCGCTCACCTCGGCGAGGCTGCCTTCGAGGTCGAGCCGTCCCGGCGGGGCGAGGACGACGGCCGGCGGAGTGTGCCGGTCAGGGGCCGGCAGCACCAGATCGGCACTGGTGACGGCAATGGCGATCGGCACGCGAACCCCCCTGTTCACCCCGTACACGCGCAGCAGTTCGCACGGTCGCCGCGTCGCGCACACCCTGCGCGACCGCAAACGGCCGACGAGCTCTCCCCCTTGCCGCAGAACCATATCCGCGTCACCCCTGGCAGGGCAGGGCCTTGGAAATTCCCGTGCCACGAGCACGTGGCACAGGTGGCGGGAAACCCGGACAACCGGGATCGGGCGGCCGATCAGTTCAAGCCACTTCGCAAAGACCCTTGACACCACGATTGGTCTGGACCAACTTGTCCGGCAGGTCCCCCACTTGGTTCCACGGCCCGTTTCCCCACCCGCTCCCCCGCCTTCCGCACCACCCCTTCCCCACCCCCGTTCACCTCCCTTCCTCCCCCCACGGAGACCACGTGAACCGCATGCGTTCCCTCGCCCTCCTGGGCGCCGCGACCCTCACCGCAGGCGGCCTGACCGCCCTCGCCGCCGGCCCGGCGCAGGCCGCCGACGTCAACGTCGCCCGCAACGGCGGCTTCGAGTCGGGCCTCGCGCACTGGAGCTGCAGCGCCGGCAGCGGGGCCGTCACCTCCTCGCCGGTCCATTCCGGAACGGCCGCGCTGCGGGCCACCCCGTCGGGCCAGGACAACGCGAGGTGCAGCCAGACCGTCACGGTCAAGCCGAACTCGACGTACACGCTCAGCGCGCAGGTCCAGGGCTCGTACGTGTACCTCGGCGCGACCGGCACCGGCACCCAGGACGTGTCCACCTGGACCCCCGGCTCGGGCGGCGGCTGGCAGGTGCTGTCGACGACCTTCACCACCGGGCCCGCCACCACGCAGGTGACCGTGTGGACGCACGGCTGGTACGGCCAGCCGGCCCACACCGTCGACGAGTTCAGCGTCTTCGGCCCGGACGGGGGCGGCCCGACCGATCCCGGCCCGTCGGTGCCGGGCGCTCCGGCCGGGGCCGCCGTTTCCGGCCGGGGCCAGGACGCGCTGACCCTTTCGTGGGACGCCGTCAGCGGGGCGAGCGGCTACCACGTCTACCAGGACGGCGTCCGCATCCGGTCCGTGTCCGCTCCGCCGGCGCGGATCACCGGGCTCGCGCCGTCCACCTCGTACTCCTTCCAGGTGAGCGCGTACAACGCGGCGGGCGAGGGCCCGCGGTCGGCGCCGGTGACCGGCACCACCACCGGGGGCGGCGGCCCGAACCCCGACCCGACGGTCCCGAAGCACGCCCTGACCGGCTACTGGCAGAACTTCGACAACGGCGCGACGGTGCAGCGGATCTCCGACGTCTCCGACCAGTACGACATCATCGCCGTCGCCTTCGCCGACGCCACCGCCACGCCCGGCGCGATCGCCTTCCACCTCGATTCGGCCGGGCTCGGCGGCTACACCGTGGACCGGTTCAAGGCGGACATCGCCGCGAAGAAGGCCGCCGGCAAGTCCGTCATCCTCTCCATCGGCGGCGAGAAGGGCACCATCACCGTGGGTGACGCCGCCTCCGCCACCAACCTGGCGAACTCGGCGTACGCGCTCATGCAGGAGTACGGCTTCAACGGGATCGACATCGACCTGGAGAACGGCCTCGACCCGACCTACATGACGCAGGCTCTGCGCGCCCTGTCCGCCAAGGCCGGCCCCTCGCTCGTCCTGACGATGGCCCCGCAGACCATCGACATGCAGTCCCCGTCCGGCAGCTACTTCCGGACGGCACTGAACGTCAAGGACATCCTCACCGTCGTCAACATGCAGTACTACAACAGCGGCTCGATGAACGGCTGCGACGGCAAGGTCTACTCCCAGGGCTCCGTGGACTTCCTCACCGCGCTCGCCTGCATCCAGCTGGAGGGCGGCCTCGACCCCTCGCAGGTGGGCATCGGAGTGCCGGCCTCGCCGAGCGGGGCGGGCAGCGGGTACGTCTCCCCGACCGTCGTCAACAACGCGCTCGACTGCCTGACCAGGGGCACGAACTGCGGGTCCTTCAAGCCGTCGAAGACCTACCCGGGGCTGCGCGGTGCGATGACCTGGTCGACCAATTGGGACGCCAAGGCGGGTGGTGCTTGGTCGAACGCGGTGGGTCCGAAGGTCCACGGCCTGCCGTAGGCGGTACCTGTGGGGATGGCCTGCACGGGACCTGGCCGAATCCGGGCCCTTGACCTGGACATGCCACAAGAGCACGCTGTGCGCGTCCGCACGGCTACCCCCACACTCCCCACCCAGGAGAACGCATGCGGCTCCACACCCGACGCAGGGCCGCCGTCACGGCGGCCCTGCTCGCTCTCGCGCTCGGCGCACCCGCCTACGGCATGAGCGCCACGGCGGCCCCGCCGCCCGCGCCGTCCACCGCCACCCACGACGAGGCCGTCGTCCAGTACGAGATCCAGGGCCCGTCCACCCCGCAGGAGCGCACCGCACTGCTCCGCACGGGCGTCGCCATCGACGAGGTCGACGCCCGCTCGGTCGTCGTCAGCGCCGACACCGTGCAGGCCAGGGCGCTGCGCGCCCTCGGCTACACCCTCACCCCGCTGCCCGGCCCGCCGGACCGGTCCGAACGGGGCGTGAAGGCGAGCCCGATGGACTTCCCGTCCGCGGACTCCAGGTACCACAACTACGCCGAGATGAGCACCGAGATCGACCAGCGCGTCGCCCAGTACCCCTCGATCATGAGCAAGCGGGTGATCGGGAAGTCGTACCAGGGCCGCGACATCGTCGCCATCAAGATCAGCGACAACGTGGCGACCGACGAGAACGAGCCCGAGGTCCTCTTCACGCACCACCAGCACGCCCGCGAGCACCTGACCGTCGAGATGGCGCTCTACCTGCTCAAGGAGTTCGGCGCCGGCTACGGCACCGACACCCGCGTCACCAACGCGGTCAACTCCCGGGAGATCTGGATCATCCCCGACCTCAACCCGGACGGCGGCGAGTACGACATCGCCACCGGCTCCTACCGCTCCTGGCGCAAGAACCGGCAGCCGAACTCCGGCTCCTCCTACGTCGGCACGGACGAGAACCGCAACTGGAACTACAAGTGGGGCTGCTGCGGCGGCTCCAGCGGCAGCAAGGGCTCCGAGACCTACCGCGGCCCGGCCGCCGAGTCGACGCCCGAGGTCAAGGCCGTGGCGAACTTCGTCCGCAGCCGCGTCGTCGGCGGAAAGCAGCAGATCAAGGCCGCCATCGACTTCCACACCTACAGCGAGCTGGTGCTGTGGCCGTACGGGTGGACGTACAACGACACCGCACCCGGCCTGACCGCGGACGACCTCGCCGTGTTCAAGACCATCGGCACGCGCATGGCCAACAGCAACGGCTACACCCCGGAGCAGTCCAGCGACCTGTACATCACGGACGGCACCATCGACGACTGGCTGTGGGGCGACCAGAAGATCTTCGGGTACACCTTCGAGATGTACCCGGAGTCGGGCGGCGGCGGCTTCTACCCGCCGGACGAGGTGATCGACCGCGAGACGGCGCGCAACAAGGACGCGGTGCTCCAACTGCTGGAGAACGCGGACTGCATGTACCGCTCGATCGGCAAGGAGGCGCAGTACTGCTCGTAGTCCGTCGCGGTGCACTGCGGCCGGCCGTACCAGGGCCCGGCCGGTGATCCGGGGCGCTCCCGCCGACGGGGGCGCCCCGTTCCCCGCACCGGAGCTGCGTTGACCCACGTCATGCGGGCTGTTAGACAGCAGGCGGTACTACCCGTAACAAACGTTGCAGAGCGTGCAACGCGAGGAGGATCCGCATGGGCAGCAGCGACGCAGTCCGGGGGCTCGCCGAAGAGCCGGTCGACCACCGCTTCAAGGGCCTGCCCCCGGACGCCGAACGGGCCGCCCTGACCGTCGGCGGGCTCGCGGAGCAGCAGCGCAACCTGTACACCGGCGGGTTCACCACCCCCGTCCTCACCCTCGACGCCGAGGCCCTGGAGCACAACCTCACCGCGCTCGGCGAGTACGCCGCCCGCCACCACCTGGCCTTCGCCCCGCACGGCAAGACCTGCATGGCCCCGCAGCTGTTCGAGCGCCAGCTGGAGCACGGCGCCTGGGGCATCACCGCGGCCGTCCCCCACCAGGCCCGCGTCTACCGGGCCTTCGGGATCCGCCGGATCTTCCTCGCGAACGAGCTCGTCGACCCGGCCGCCCTTCACTGGGTCGCCGAGGAACTCGCCTCCGACCCCGACTTCCGGTTCGTCTGTTACGTGGACTCCGTGCGCGGCGTCCACCTCATGGACCGGGCCCTGCGCGGCCGGGCGGCCGTCGTCGACGTCGTCGTCGAACTCGGCGCCGGCGAGGGGGCCCGTACCGGCGCGCGGACCGAGGAGGACTGCCGGGCGGTCGCCGACGCCGTCGCCGACGCCGCCTCCCTGCGCCTGGTCGGCGTCGCCGGCTACGAGGCGGAGGTGCCCGACGCGGACCCGGAGTCGGTGCACGCCTGGCTGCGGCGCCTGACCGCCCTCGCCGTCGAGTTCGACAAGGCCGGGCGGTTCGCCGCCGACCTGGAGGAGATCATCGTCAGCGCGGGCGGCTCCTCCTGGTTCGACGCCGTCTCCGACGTCTTCGCCGAACTGCCCGAGCTGTCCCGGCCGGTGCTGCGGCTGCTGCGCTCCGGGGCGTACGTCTCCCACGACCACGGCTGGTACACCCGCCTGACCCCGTTCAACCGGGTCCCGCAGGAGGGCGGCCTGCGGCCCGCATTCCGGCTGTGGACCCAGGTCGTCTCCCGGCCGTCCCCCACGCAGGCGTTCGTCAACGCGGGCAAGCGGGACGTCGCCTACGACCTGGGCCTGCCCGTGGCCGAGCTGGTCCGCGACGCCCTCACCGGCGAGGAGCGGCCGGCCACCGGGGTCCGGGTGGTGAAGCTGTCCGACCAGCACGCCTGGCTGGAGACCGACTCCGCGGACGCCGTCGAGGTGGGTGACTGGGTGGCGCTGGGCATGTCCCACCCGTGCACCATCTTCGAGAAGTGGCCGCTGATCCCGGTCGTCCAGGCGGACGGCACGGTCACGGAGTTCGTGCGCACCTTCTTCTGATCCGGCGGGCCGGGGACCCGGGGGGGGCCGCTGATGGACCTGGTGATCCTGGGGGCCCGCGTCGTCGACGGCACGGGCGGGCCCTCGTACCGCGCCGACGTCGGCGTGCACGAGGGCCGCATCGCCTCCATCGGCCGGATCCGGGCCGGCGGGCGGACGGTCCTCGACGCGCACGGGCTGGCCCTGGCCCCCGGGTTCACCGACATGCACGCCCACAGCGACCTGGCGCTGCTGCGCGACCCGGACCACAGCGCCAAGGCCGCCCAGGGGATCACCCTGGAGGTCCTCGGCCAGGACGGGCTGTCGTACGCGCCCGTCGACGACGGGACCCTCGCCGAGGTGCGGGCCGCCGTCACCGGCTGGAACGGCCCCGGCGAGGACGGCGACTTCACCTGGCGCACGGTCGGCGGCTACCTCGACCGGCTCGACCGCACCGGCACCGCCGTCAACGCCGCCTACCTCGTCCCGCAGGGCACCGTCCGCGCGTACGCCGTCGGCTGGGCCGACCGGCCCGCGACCCCGGCCGAGCTGGACCGGATGCGGGCGCTCGTCGCCGACGGCCTCGCGCAGGGCGCGGTCGGCATGTCCTCCGGGCTCACCTACACCCCGGGCGCGTACGCGTCCGGCGCCGAACTGGCCGTCCTGTGCCGGGTCGTCGCCGCGTACGGGGGGTACTGGTGCCCGCACCACCGCTCGTACGGGCGCGGTGCGCTCGCCGCGTACGCCGAGGTGCTCGCCCTGGCCCGGGAGGCCGGCTGTGCGCTGCACCTGGCGCACGCCACCTTGAACTTCCCCGAGAACACGGGCCGGGCCCCCGAGCTCCTCGCGCTCCTCGACGGGGCCCTGGCGGCGGGCGCCGACATCACCTTGGACAGCTACCCGTACACCCCCGGCTGCACCACCCTCGCCGCGCTGCTGCCCGGCTGGGCCGGCGAGGGCGGCCCCGAGGCGCTGCTCGCCCGGCTGCGGGACGACGCCGCCGCCGAGCGGATCCGGTACGCGCTGGAGGTGACCGGGTCGGACGGCTGCCACGGCGTGCCCGTGGACTGGGCGGCGGTCGAGGTGTCGGGGACCGCGGACCCGGCCCACGGCGGGTGGGTGGGCAGGCGGCTGCGCGGCTGGGAGGAGGCGAGGCGGCTGCTGCTGGCCGACCGGCTGGGACCGACCGTCCTCCAGCACGTCGGGAACGAGGAGAACGTCCGGGCGGTCATGGGGCATCGGGTGCACACCGGCGGCTCCGACGGCATCCTGTGGGGCGCGAAGCCGCACCCGCGGGCGTACGGCACGTTCCCGCACTACCTCGGCCGGTACGTGCGCGAGCTGGGCGTGCTCTCGCTGGAGGAGTGCGTGGCGCACCTGGCGGGCCGGCCGGCGGCCCGGCTGCGGCTGCCGGACCGGGGGCTCGTGAGGGTCGGACACCGCGCGGACCTGGTCCTGTTCGACCCGGAGACGGTCGGGGCCGGGTCGACGTACGACAGCCCGCGGGTCCTGCCGACCGGGATCCCGCACGTGCTGATCGGCGGCCGCTTCGTCATGCGGGACGGCCGCCGCACGGACGTCCTCGCGGGGCGGGCGGTGCGCCGGACGCCGTACCGGGGGCGCTGAGGACGGGCCGTGCCCGGGACGGGTCCTCCTCGGGGCTGATCTGCGCGGGCCGGACGGCCCCTAGGCTGAACGGCATGATCGCTTTTGCGCCGGCCGGTGTCCTGCTGCTGCTGTTCCTGGTGAGCGTCTGGGCGGACCGCCGGCGCTTCCGCAATGCCGTCCTGCTGGGGCTGACCCTCATATGGGCGTCGATCGGGGTGCTGTTCCTGATCCCGTCGCTGCCGCCGGTGCTCGCCCTCACCGCGGTGGTGCTGGTCCTGCTGGTGCCGGCGCTGGGCACCCTCGTGCTCGGCGTGTTCCTCGTGAGCAACGGCATCACCATGCTCCGCAAGGAGGGCCGCAGCCCCGCCAACCTGCTGTCCCTCGGTGCCGGGCTGGGCATCTTCGGGCTGATCGCGCTGGTCGCCTACGTCGCCGACCGGGGCTCGCCGGCGATGGACGCGGCCGTGGGCGGGCTGGTGCTGCTCGTCGGCTACGTCTCGTTCCTCTTCGTGTGCTTCCTCGCGTACGCCTTCTTCTACGGGCGGACCCACGTGCGCAGCGAGGTGGACTACGTGGTGGTGCTGGGCTCCGGCCTGATCGGCGGCCAGCGGGTGCCCCCGCTGCTGGCCTCCCGCCTGGAGAAGGGCCGGCGGATCCAGGCCGCGCAGGCGGCGCGGGGCGAGAAGGTGCCGCTGCTGCTGGCCTCGGGCGGGCAGGGCTCGGACGAGAGGCTGTCGGAGGCGCGGGCGATGGCCGACTGGCTGATCGCGCAGGGCGTGGCGCCCGACCTCGTCCGGCTGGAGGACCGCTCCCGGACTACGGACGAGAACCTCGCCTTCAGCCGGGCGGTGATGGAGGAGGAGACCGGGCCGGACTACCGGTGCGTGGTCGTCACCAACAACTTCCACGCCTTCCGCGCCGCGATGACCGCCCGCAAGGCCGGGGTGAACGGGCAGGTCGTGGGCTCCCCGACGGCCCGCTACTTCTGGCCGAGCGCCACCCTCCGCGAGTTCGTCGCGGTGTTCTGGGAGCACCGGCTGGTGAACCTGGTGATCTGCGGGGCGATCGTCGTGGCGACGGGGGTGGCGGCGCTGGTCGTCGCGTAGCGCCGCTGTCCCCGTTGCCGTCCCCGTCGCCCCCGTGCGTCAGTAGGCGTCGTACCGGCCGAACCAGTCGACGATGTAGTGGACTTCCCGGCTGCTCTGGTTCCAGAAGTCGACCACGCCGTGGGGGCCGGGCTTCGCCTGGACCAGGTTGGGGACGTCCTTGCCGGCGGTCCAGTTCAGGGTGGAGGAGGTGGGCCGCGGCGGCATCGGCGGCCAGCTGCCGTCGTTGTAGTCGTCCATCGAGTACGGGTCCGGGGCGACCGACAGGTGGCCCGCGCCGGTCGTGCTGGTCACGGTGACGTTCAGGACGTGCGCCTCGATGGGCATGTTGGTGTTCCAGTCCCGCAGGTCCATGCGCATGTAGCCGCCGGCGAGGCAGGGCCAGACGTTGGCCGGCGCCCTGCGGGAGTCGTGGAGCCGCCAAGGGCTGCTCGGGATGCCCCTGATGGTGCTGGTGAAGGCGGCCTTGCTGCCGGCGCCGTAGTAGCCGACGACGTCGACGATGACGTCGGTACCGGCCCAGGCACCGTTGCGGACGTTGATCTTCCCGTCGGGGCCGAGGGGCACGATCACCGAGTTCGCGACGGTCTGGCCGGCGGTGAAGTTCAGGTTGGACGTGGTCGGGGCGGCCTGGCCGCTGGGGAAGACGGTCAGGTGGCCGGCCTCCCGCGGGTTGGTGACGGTCACGTTGAGCGCGACGGCGGTCGCCCCGGCCGGGACGCCGCCGCGGCCGGTGATCTGCACGCCGATGGTGCCCTGGCCGGCGACCTGGCCGCGCGGCGCTCCGTTGCCCTCGCGGGTGTCGACGAAGCGGACCGGGTTCAGGGCGGTGTAGCCGTCGGACGCGGACCGGTCGAAGTAGCCGGTGACGTCGGCGATCAGGTCCGCCGCGTTCCAGCCGCCGTTGTACAGCTCGACGTACCCGTCCTGGCCGACCGGGACGATCACCATGTTGGGGACCGTCTGCCCGGCGGTGTAGTTCATGTTCGAGGTCTCGGGGCGCGCCCGGCCCGACGGGTAGACGGAGACGTGCCCGCCGGCGGTGGTGTTGGTGACCGTGACGTTGAGGACCACGGCGGTGACCGTGGCCGGCACCTTCCCGGCGCCCGCGACCTTGACGCGGACGGACGAGTACGGGCCGACCTTGGCCTTGGCGGCGCCGGTGCCGGAGCGGGTGTCGAGCAGGCGGAGCGGGGCGTGCGGCACGAAGAAGGAGCCGGCCGTGGCGAACGGCATGGTGTTGACGGCCTGCACGTTGTGGACGCTGTCGACGACGGTCACGGTGACGGTGTACTCGCCGGGCCGCGGATAGGTGTGCTTGTTGTGGAGCAGCACGGCGGCGCCGGTGGCCGATGCCTTGCCGGTGGTCCCGTCGCCCCAGTCGATGGTCACGTCGAGCGGGGCTTCCGCACTCGCGATGTTGATGCCGAGGCTGAGGCCGCGGGCGGTGGTGATCTCGCCCATCAGGGAGATCGCCAGGTCGGGGTTGCCGGTGGCGTCCTGGCCCCCGCCCCCGGGGAGCACCGTGCGGACCGTGCGCTCGTGCGGGCTGTGGAACGTGCCCGTGTAGTCGGCCCCCGCAGCGGGTGTCGCAGCGGACGCCGCAGCAGGCGCCGCGGGCAGGGCCGGAACGGCGGCCTGCGCCGGGCCCGGTATGAGACCTGCACCGGCCGCGATGGCGGCGGCGGAAACCATGAGTCGGCGACTGCGCACCGGCCCCCCAAGTGTGCTCTGTGGATGACATGATCAGGTCGAAAGCGTGGGTCAGAGTACAGAGCGGCGGGGCGGTGGGTGACGGCGGGTGCGCCGTGGCTCCCCCTTGGCAGCCACGGGGCACCCGCCCACCTCACGCGGGGAGGCGTGTCCGTGGCAGGCGCGCTGTCGCAGGGGCGGCCACGGGCGCGGCCACGAGGGCGGTCACAGGCGCTGCCACGAGGGCGGTCACAGGCGCTGCCAGAGCGCGGGGACGTTCGGGGGCTCCCAACCCGTCTGGGCCTGGTGGCCCTGCAGGCAGCGGTAGCTCGCGCCGCCGTACGTGACGGTGGCGCCGGCCGCGTAGACCGTGCCGGCCTTCCAGGTGCCGCCGGGCTCCGGCTCGCCCGGGCCCGGGCCGGGGCCCGGGTCGCCGCCGGTGGTCCTGAGGGTCAGCCCGTACGCGGAGAGGATCGGGTTCAGCGGCTGGAAGAAGGTGGTGCCGCCGCTGGAGCAGTTGCCGGAGCCGCCGGAGGTGACGCCCTGGGCCTGGCTGCCGGAAACGTAGGAGCCGCCGGAGTCGCCGGGCTCGGCGCAGACCGTCGTGCGGGTCACCCCCGAGATGGTGCCCTCGGGGTAGGTGACGCTGGTGCCGTGCTGCTGGACGGTGCCGCAGTGCCAGCCGGTGGTCGATCCCGAGCGGCAGACGGAGGCCCCGACGGGCTGCAGGACGGAGCCGGTGACCTGCACGAGGGCGCCGCCGCTGCCCTTGACGTACGGGGTTGCCGTCCAGCTGGAGTTCGTCGCGACCCAGGCCATGTCGGTGCCGGGGAAGACCGACGCCTGGAAGGAGCCCTGGGCGGCCTGGTTGTACCCGGTGGTCGTGGTTCCGGCCCGGCCGCAGTGGCCGGCGGTGGCGAAGCCGTGCGTGGTGCCGCGGGTCACCGGGAAACCGACGGAGCAGCGGCCGCTGCCGTTCATGTAGTACGCGTCGCCGCCGCGCAGGTCGTACAGGGGGCGCGGGGCCTCGGCCGTGCGGACCACGGTGACCAGGGAGGCGTCGGTGCCGGTGGCGGCCAGCAGGCGGGCCGCGGCGCCCGGCTCGACCTCCTCCACGACGAGGGTGTTGGTCCGCGGGTCCACGTACCGGACGGGGGTCGCGGCGGTCGCGGAGCGGTCCAGGACGGCCTTGGCGGAGTCGAGCACGGCCAGGCCGTGCGGGACGACGCGGGCCCGGGCCCCGGCGGCGCGTATCGCGGCGGCGTCTTCGGGCCGGGTGGTGGCCACGGTGAGGGTGGTGGCGTCGGCGCCGTCCACCCAGGCCCCGGCGAAGGCGGTGCCGAGGCGGCTCTGCAGCCGGGCGGCGGTGGCTCCCGCCTCGGCCTCGTGGACCAAGCGGGCCGAGGCCTGGGCCGGGGTGAGGCCCAGGTCGCGCTGCATGGCGGCGAGCAGCTCGGGCGGGGCGTCGGCGGTGCGCAGGGCCTGCGCCGCGGTGGGGGCGGGGGCGGCCGGGGCGGCGGCGGTGGTGGGGCCGGCGCCGGCGAACAGCAGGCCGGCGGCGGCCAGGGCGGTACACGCCGCGCGGGCGTGTCGCTTGGGCATGGGGATCTCCTCGGATTCCGTGGGGGGACGCGGCAACCGTAGGAATCCCAACGGGGGCCCGGGTACTGCCAGTTGGCCCCTCCCCCGGCGTTATGCCCGGGCCGCGATCGCGGGCTGCGGCCCGCCGAGGTGCGTTCATGACTCCGCAGCCGGAGGATGGGGGGCAACCAAGCAGGGCACTGCAACGGAGGCACCGATGGGAACTGAATCGGACCAGCAGCCCCAGGCCGCATCCCGGCCGGTCAGGCTCAACACCGGCGGGGAAGGCGCGTACGACCCCGAGGACCTCGTCATGGCGACGGGCGCCGACCCGACTCCGGAGCGGGTCGAAAAGGCCCGGAAGCTGATCGAGAAGGAGGGCAGGGCGGTCATCGAGCGCTTCCTCCCGTAACGGATCCCGTACGAAGGCTGCGGTCGGCCCCGGGCCGGACTAACTCCGCCCCGGGGCCACACCTCGCCCTGGCCCGCGCCGACCGGCCCACCGGTGCCGGCGCCGACCACCCCGCGCTGACGCAGGGCGCGGCCGGGGCGCGGGAAAGCGGCCTGCCCAACGGCACAGCACAGGTAGGCGCACCCGGCCCCCAGGCAAGCGCGTCCACCCCTGGAACCGTCCCGGCCCGGCCCGTACCACCCCGGCCAGACGGCCGCACAGCCGCCGCGGCACCCCGCGGAGGAGCCAGGGGCGCGGGGAACTGCGCGCTCAACCACCACCGACCGACACCCAACCAACGGCGATCCACACCCCGAACCCCGGCGCACCCACGGCCCGGCCCGGTACGGCCGGTCCCCGTAGGCGGCCCCGACGCGGCAGGCCGCAGGGACGACGCCGGGCGCGGGGCCCACGATGCAGCCGTGCGGGGCCCCGCGCCACGGGCCGCCGGGAGACCCCGGCAGCGCGCCCCCGCAGCATCCGCAGGCCCGGCTCCGCCGACGCCGTCGACCGCACCGGCGGACCGGTGCGACACGGCTTGCCGGGGCGGCTAGCCCCGGTCGGCGGCCGGACCGGGGACCCGGGCCGCTGCCGGGGTCGGGGTCCGTGCCGCCGGGCCGGACGCCGCGCGGGTCAGGGCCTCCGCGTGGGCGGACCGGGCGTGGTCCAGGAGGGAGGAGGCGCGGGCCGCGGCCCGCCCGGCGGGGTGCCAGCCGAGCAGGTGCCGCCAGACCAGCGGGGTCCCGGCGAGGGGCCGGGTGACCAGTCCGGGTGTGGCCGGGAAGGTGGCCCGGCACAGCCCGACGGCCCGCCCGACCTGCACGAGGTGCACGCAGGAGGCGGTGTCGGCCTCGTACACGCACGCCGGCGTGAACCCGGCCCGTACGCAGGCGGCGGCGAAGCAGTCCCCGAAGCAGCCGTCCCCGGGTACGTCGGTCCAGGCCTCGGCGGCCAGTTCGGCCAGCTCGATCTCGGCCCGGCGACCCAGGGGGTGGTCCTCGGCCAGCATCACGTGCACGGGGTCGCGCGCCACCTCCGTCCAGGCCAGCACCGCCCGCCGGGCCCCCGGCCCCGGCCCCATCCCCGTACCCGCGCCCGCGCCCGTACCGGCGCCCGTTCCCGGCCCCGGCTCGGGCGGGGCGCTCTCGCCGCAGGCCCCGACCAGCGCGAAGTCCAGCCGCCCGGCGGCGACGGCGCCGGCGATCTCCCGCTCCGACCAGGAGGTGTACGTCGTCACGGGCACCCCGGGCTCCCGGCGCGCGAGCCGGTCCACGAGCCCGCCGAGCAGCGGGCCGTGCGTGCCGCCGAGCCGGTATCCCCCGGCCCCCTCACGGGTGAGGCGGACGGCCTCCTCCTGGAGCTCGCGGACCGCGGGCAGCAGCACCCGGGCCCGGTCGAGCACCAGCTCCCCGAGCGGGGTGCTGCGGACCCCGTCCCGGCCGCGTACGAACAGCTCGCCGCCTAGCCCCCGCTCGATCCGCTTGAGCTGGGCGCTGAGCGCGGGCTGGGCGAGTCCGAGCGCGGTGGCGGCGCGGGTGAGGCTTCCGGCCTCGGCGACGGCCCTGACGATCCTGAGGTGCCTCAACTCCAGATCCATGCGACGAGCTTGGTCCAGACCACCGCATTGCGCCATGGGTGTGACGGACCGTATCCGGTCGAGCTGAAGGATCGTTAAGCCGGCCGGGGGTCGTTACTCGGAGGAAGCATGCAGACGATCACCGTCGACTGGGACCACCCCGCAGACCCCGCGCCGGCATCCGCCCGGGACCACGTACGCGAATACGTGCGCACCGGCGGCGTCGACGGCCATCTCTGGCACGGGGTCCCCACCCTCCTGCTCACCACCCTGGACCGCGCCACCGGCCGCACTTCCCGCACCCCGCTGATCTACACCGAGGACGAGGACCGGCTGGTCGTCGCGGCGGCGGGCTGGGGCGCCCCGCGGCACCCGGCCTGGTTCTGGAACCTGACCGCGCACCCGGAGGTCCGCGTGCAGGTGGGCCCGGTGGTCCGCCCCGCCGTGGCCCGCAGGGCCACGGACGACGAGCGCGAGGCGTACTGGCCGGCCCTGGCCGCCCTGTGGCCCGCCTTCGACGACTACCAGGAGCACACGCTCCGCGTGATCCCCCTGGTCATCCTGGATCCCCCGCCCCGCGCCCGGTACTAGCCGCCCCGGCCGCCCGGGCCCGGTCGCGGGTCCACGCCACCGCGCCCACCAGGACGGCCACCGCCACCGCGTACACCGGCAGCCACAGGGTCGTGGTGGCCGCCAGGCAGTCGGCGACGGCCCGGCGGCCCTGGTCCTGCTGGGCGAAGGCCAGGGCCGCGGGGTCGCTGCCGGCCAGGTTGCCCAGCGTGGCCTCCGCCTGCAGGGCCGCGTACCGGCCCGCCAACGCGCAGTGGCTGCGCGTGCCCGGCATCGGGAACAGCCAGGCCAGGCGTTGCAGCAGGGGGGCGAGCGCGATCGCCACGCACAGGCCGACGACCAGCGCGTACGCGACCAGGCTGCGGGTGTACCCGGAGCGGAGGTCCGGCGACCACGGCTGCCGCTGCTGGAAGGCGAGCATGATCGCGAGGAGCGTCGCCCCGATGAACGTGGCGAACCACTGCCACGAGCCCTGGGCGAGGGCGAACGTGAGCACCGCCGCGAGCCCGATGCCGATGACCCCGGGGACGGGGGCGCCGTGGTCCGCCCCGGCGGGCGCCGGCGCCGGCGCCGTGCGCGTCCGCGGGCTTCCTGGGCGGCTGGGTTCGCTCACGGGCCTCTCCTGCAGCAGCGGGGGAGGCCCCAGCATCCGGCGCGGGTCGCCGCGGCCCCCGGCGCCATGCCGTACGGGCCCGGGCGCCCGCCCGGATGGACCCTGACTACCGGTTGCGGGCGGGGGCTAGCCGGCGGCGGGGCGCGGGGCGCGCCACATCGCCCACACCTTGGGGCCGCCGCCCGGGAGCTCCATCTCGGCGACCACGGCGAAGCCGAAGTGCTCGTAGAACGGGATGTTCTCCGGCTTGGAGGACTCCAGCGCGACCGGCACGCCCTCCGCGTCGGCCTTGGCCAGGCCCGAGCGGAGCAGTGCGGCCCCGTGGCCCTGGCCCTGGGCTGCCGGGTCGGCGCCGACGACGGCCAGGTACCAGTGGGGGTCCTTGGGCGGGGCGGCGGCGGCCGCCTCGACGGCCTCGCGGAAGAGGGAGGCCCGGTCACCGAGGATGCCCTGGAGCTCCTCGACGGTCCCGGCGTCGGGGACGGCCTTGTCGAGGGCGTGCGGCGGCACCCAGAAGGCGGCTGCCGCGTCGGTGAGCTCGCAGACGCCGTGGCGGCCGTACTGCCGGGTGAAGAGGGTGGCGAAGTAGCGGCGCATCCCGTCTTCGCGGGAGGCGTCGTCGGGGAAGAACCAGCGCATCATCGGGTCGTCGCCGAAGGCGCGGGCGAGGGTGCTGCTGACCGTTGACGCGTCGTCGGGCGTAGCCGCCCGCGGGGTGTTCGCATTCGACATACCGGTCATTCTGCACGTGGTGATCTTGCCCCTCGCCGCCGGGTCCCTCGCGACTGCCGGAGCCGGCAACTCCGCTTGACCGGCCGGGAGGGCGGCGGAACTGCCCGCACCGGTAACGGCTTTGTCGCCGGGGTAGGTCACCCGCGACTCAAAGCCCACCAGGGGTACTCGGCTTGCCGGCACCCCGGGCGGGGCGTATAGAGGAAGAAGGGCGCGGTTTTGCCGGTTCACCCTGTTCACGTGTGCTGGGGAGGCTCCCCATGCCCGATGCAGGTCCATGGCAGTGGGCCCTGGTCTCCGTACTTCTCGTCCTCGGCTGCGTCCTGGCTCTTCGCGCCTGGCGGATGGCCGTGAAAGAGCCGGAGTCGGAGCCCAGGATCGAGGTGATGGCCGGAATCGGGGGCGGCCTGGTGTGCGGGATCGCCGTGGGGCTGTCCGCCCTGTTCCTGGGTGAGTCGATCCGTGAATCCCAAGAGAATGCGGCTTGGCGCGCGAGCGTCGAGAGCGCGCACAGCATTCCTGGTCTGACCGTCGCCGGCCACGACATCAAGGGGATCAATTTCAGCGGGAAATCGCTTCACAACGCGGACTTCACCAAGGCAGACCTGCGGGGTGCGAGGTTCCAGGACGCCGACCTGACCGGGGCGAGCTTCAAGGGCGCTGATCTGCGGGAGGCGAACCTCATCGGAGCCAACCTCCAGGACGCGAGCCTTGAGGACGCCGACCTGGGCCGGGCCTCACTGCACAGTGCGAACCTCAGCCACGCGATCGTCACCGGCCCGAAGACCTCCTTGTCCGGAGCGAAGGTGAACCCGCGCACCTGCTGGCCGAAGGCGTTGACACGCGAGCAGCTCGACGAGCTGCTCAACGGGGTGGCAGTGGAGAAGTACGTCGACGAGAAGAGCGGGCGGACCCTCACGGTGCGGGAAGACCTGAAGGAAGACGACGTGTTCGGCGGACAGCAGGCACCGTCGTGCACGCTGTGGAAGCGCGGAGAGCGCAACTTCCCGGAGTGGGAAACCCATTGAGTCGCCCCTGCTCGGGCGCGGTTCTCCGCATCCACGGATGAACTGCCGCGCGGGCGCCGTCGTCGCTGCCGCACCGGGGTGCTACGACACCGCGGGCCCGTCCGCCGAGGCGGTGCCGTCCTCCTCGATGGATTCGACGTCCGGCATCGACGCCAGGGATGCCAGCTGGTCCGGGTCCAGGCGGGCGGAGAAGCCGTTCAGGGTGTCGCGGTAGACGTGGAGCGGGTGGACGCCCTCGACGCGGCCCGCGACGTCGACCGGGTCGAGGGCCCGGTCGACGGTGACGATGTACGTGGGCCAGTCGGCCGGGTCCGCCACCGAGCGGACCGCACGGACCCCCGGGGCTCCGGGGTCCGCGGCGGTGGCGGCGGCATGGGCGGTGGCGGACAGGGCGACTACGGCGGCCAGGGCGGCGGCGAACGCCGCCGGGAGGGCACGCCCGGGGCTGGTGCGCATGGTGCGAGGCGACCACGCCCGGCCGGTGCGGGTCAACGACGTCCGTCGGCGCGGCGGCGGCTTCCGGGAGCACGCCCCGGAGTGCGCCCCGGGCGGCAGCACCGGCCGTACGGATGGATCCGACGGACGTACCGGAACGCCGGGGGCCGGTCGGGAAGGCCGCCACGGCCCAGGGGAATCGTTTCGCCAGCCCGTACGCACCCGCTCCCCCGTCTCCGGGCGCCGCCCTCGGCCGAACGGAGCGGGCCGTTCAAGTCGGGCCCACGCGGTCACCGATGCAGGGAAGGGCCGCGCCCGACGCCGGATGGGGCGGGCGGCGGCCCGCCCGTGACGGCCTTCCACCCCCTGGAGCCCCGCCCATGCGCCTGCTCGCGCCTTTGACGACCGCCGCTGCCGCCCTGCTCGCCCTGGCCCCGGCCGCACTCGGCCCCGCCGTCGCCGCCGCCGACACCCCCGAGCCCACCCCGGCACCGCTGCACACGTCCGCGAACGCGATCCCCGGCCAGTACATCGTCACCCTCGACCAGACCGCCGACCCGATCGCGGTCGCCGCGGTGGCGGGCGTGAAGCCGTCGTTCACTTACTCCAGGGCCATGCGCGGGTTCGCCGCGCCGCTCACCGCCTCCCAGCTCAAGGCGATCCGGGTGCTGCCGGGCGTGACGTCCGTGGAGGAGGACGCGGCCCTGACCGCCCCGCCCGTCCCGGCCGCCGCCGTGCCCGCACCGCGGGTGGCGTCCACCTCCTGGGGGCTGGACCGCATCGACCAGGAGCAACTGCCGCTGGACAACGCGTTCACCGTCCAGGGCAACGGCGCCGGCGTGACCGCGTACATCCTCGACACCGGCATCGACTTCGCACACACCGAGTTCGGCGGCCGCGCGAAGGCCGGTTTCGACGCCGTCGGCGACGGCCGGGGCGGCCTGGACTGCCACGGCCACGGCACACACGTCGCGGGCACGGTCGGCGGTCGTACGTACGGGGTGGCGACCAAGGTGAACCTGGTCAGCGTCCGCGTCCTGGGCTGCGACGGCAAGGGCACCTACTCCGGGATCATCGCCGCCCTCGACTGGGTCGCGGAGAACGCCAGGCAACCCGCCGTCCTCAACGGCTCCCTGGGCGGCGCACGCTCCAGCGCCGTCAACGCCGCCGCGGACGCGCTCCACGACGCGGGCGTCCTCCCCGTCTTCGCGGCCGGCAACGAGGCGCAGGACGCCTGCAACGTGTCCCCCGCCTCGGCGTCGCGCGTGGTGACGGTCGCGGCCACCGACCGCTACGACCGGGAGACGGACTTCTCCAACTTCGGCCAGTGCGTCTCCCTCTACGCCCCCGGCCAGGAGATCGTCTCCGCCCGCCTGTCCGGCGGCACCGCGGCCCTGGACGGCACCTCGATGGCCGCCCCGCACGTCACGGGCGTCGCCGCCCTGTACAAGGCGGCGCACCCCGACGAGACCGCCGACCAGGTGGCCGGCTTCCTGGAGCAGCGGTCGACGAAGGACATCCTGACCCGCCTCAGCTACAACACCCCCAACCGGCTGCTCAACACGGCCGGCTACTGACCTTCGCCGGTGTGCAGCTCGAACCACACCACCTTGCCGACGCCGCAGGCCCGCGGGTAAGCACCCCACTGCGCGGCCAGCGCGGCGACGATCGCCAAACCGCGCCCGGCTTCGTCCCCGGGCGCGGGCGTACGCGGCGCGGGCAGGGACCGGTTCGCGTCGAGGAACTCCACCCTCAGCCGGTCGCCGCACCAGCCGCCCCGCATCCACACCTCTCGCCCGACGGGCACCCGGGCGTGCTGGCAGGCATTCGTCATCAGCTCGCTGACGAGCAGTACGGCGGTCTCCACGGTGTCCTCGGGCAGCTTCCACGCCCGGACCTGCTGGGCGAACAGGGTCCGGGCCAGGCGGACGCTGCGGGGGCTCCGGACGAAGCGGTACTCAAACGTGTGGTCCATGATCCGCACCCTCCCGCCCCGCCCGCCCCACGACGAGACACGCCCCAGGAGGCGGGGGCCCTGTACCCGCGCGGTACCCGGCCGCCGTACGGGCGCCCGCGCCCCCGGATGGCCCCTCGGACGGCGGACGCGCACGCTGGAGGGATGGGAACCGAGGCATCCGACACGGCCACCGGCGCGCTCTCCGGGCTCCTGGAGAACCCCGTCGTCGGGATGTCGCCGTGGATCACCTTCTCCCTGCTCGTCGGGCCGGGACGGTTCGAGTTCGCGGTCGGGATCTCCCTGGCAGCGGCCGTCGCCCTCGTCGTCCTGGGCCGCGTGGTCAACCGGGGCAGCTCCTGGAAGCTGCTGGAGCTGGCCGACGTCGTGTTCTTCGGCGCGATGACCGCCATCGGCGCCCTGGCGAGCGAGGGCACGCGCACCTGGCTGGAGACGTACGCGGGCGAGGTCGCGAACTTCACCCTCGCCACGATCGCCTTCGGCTCGATGGCCGTGCGGATGCCGTTCACCCTCCAGTACGCCCGCGAACAGGCCGACCCGTCCCTCTGGCACACCCGCGGCTTCATCCGGACCAACTACATGATCACCGGGGTATGGGGGCTCGCCTTCCTGGTGGCCGCCCTGGCCGGCCTCTACGGCGACCTGATCCTGCGCAGCCCGGACAACATGTGGACCAACTGGATCATCCAGATCCTGGCGATCGTCGCCGCCCTCCGGTTCACCGCCTGGTACCCGGACGTCGTACGGGCCCGCGCCGCCCGCGAGGCCGAGGGGCTGGGCCGCGAGCCGCCGAACGTGGCCTCGCTGATGCTTCCGGTGGCCGGCCTGCTGGTGCCGATCGGGATCGCCGTCCTCGTCTTCGACGGCGACCTCTGGTGGCTGGGCGTGGCCCTGGTCGTCATCGGTGGCGTCCTGACGAAGACCCTGCACGCACGGAGTTGAAGCCCCCGCAGCACTTCGGCCAAACCGCCACTCGATCGTGTGATCGATGATCCTGGGCGCCCCAGGCCGGGTATGGGCCGGGCGAGCAAGAGCAGGCCGAGGGGCGGGGCGCGATGAGCGAGGCATGGCGGTACGGCGGCAACCAGATCAAGCTGTGGCGCACGGAGGCGGGCAAGTCCCGCGAAGAACTGGCCGAGGAAGCCGGCTACGCCGCCGAGTACGTGAAGTCGATGGAACAGGGCCGCCGCCGCCCCACCCTGCACCTGCTCCGGGTCGCGGACTCGATGTTCGGCGCAAGCGGCAAATTGGCGGCCGCCGCCGACTACATGAAGCCGGAGCCGTTTCCGAAGCGGTCCGAGGAGTACATGGAGGCCGAGGCAGACGCCTTCGGCATCAATTGGTATGAGCCGCTGTTCATTCCTGGCCTGCTACAGACTGAGCCGTACATGCGCGTGCTGATGCAGGAGAGCTATCCGCCACCAGACGAAGAAACTGTTGAGGAACGAGTCCGCGCACGGCTTGCGCGACAGGCCACGATGGTTCGCCGCACCGGCAACATGTACAGCTTCATCGTCTACGAAGCTGCTCTTCGCACAAAGACGGGTGGGCCAGACGTAATGCGCCAGCAGCTTCACCACATGCTGGAGCTGTCAACGCTGCGCCATGTCGGTGTCCAAGTGCTGCCGATGGGCCGTATTTCGGGCGTCGCCCTCAGCGGCCCACTGATCCTGCTCGAAACCCCGGAGCACCAGCTCTGGGCATGGTGTGACGGCCAAGAAACCAGTGCCGCGTACTCGGACCCCGACAAGGTCAGCGCCATCGCGCAAGCACATGGCATGATCCGTTTGAACGCCCTCGGTGCAGCGGAATCAGCCGGGTCCATCAAACAGGTCGCGGAGGAACTATGAGCAGCAACCGTCTGACGTGGTTCAAATCCAGCTACAGCGATGGCCAGGGCGGCGCGTGTGTCGAGGTCGCGGCCTGCGCCCACACCGTCCACGTCCGTGACTCCAAGCTCGGCGAGGACGGCCCGACCTTCGCCGTCCCCGCCGAGGCCTGGCGGACCTTCCTGAGCCGGATCAGCTGAACACCACGGACCGCAGCTTCAGCCGCTCGGAGCCGTAGCCGGTGAAGGGCCGCAGGGTGAAGTAGTCGCCCTCGCAGTCGGGTTCGGTGAAGACCGTCGCCGTGGAGCTGGTGCGGTTGCGCGGCGAGTGGGCGGGGCTGCTGGAACCCGGGTCGGCGACTTCGGGCAGGGTGAAGCACTCACGGCTCACCGGGTTCTCCAGGATGCCGACCTGCGGGCTGCCGTCGAGGCCGGAGTACACGTACGTGAACTCACCGTAGGCGGCGACCGCGGACGTGGGGATCGTCAGGACAAGGATCAGCGCACCGAACGCGGCGGCGGCGGCATTACGAAGACGCATGGATGGGGTTCCCCTCACAAGGAGCAACTACGTGCGGGAACCACCTTTCCGGCGCGGCACACCGGAGGTCACTGCCGGACGGCGCCGAATCGATCCTCCGTCGCCCGAACGGCCCAGTAGCCGTCAACTCCGGTCATACACCGTCACCGCCACGCCGCGCGCGGAGAGCGCCTGCGTGACCATCGGCTCGACGCGGGACCACTTGCCGCCCGCCAACCCGCAGCCGATCCGCGGCATGTGGACCGAGGCGCCCAGCTCGACGGCATGGTCCGCGACGGCGGCCAGGCAGCGCTCCAGGGCGTCGTACCGGATCGGAACGCCCGCGCTGCCGGTGCGTATGCCGCGCTGGCCCACCATGTTGGCGACCCAGGTGTCGTCCTCGACCCGGACCAGCCGGACCGCGCCCAGCCCGAAGTCGTTCCCCGCGCGGCCGCGGTGCCAAGCCCGGAAGTCGGCCTCGGGCTCCGGCCAGCGCTTCGACAGCGCCACGACGAAGCCCTTGCCCCAGCCGCCGATGTCGTTGCAGACGTGCGCGATGATCTTCGGCCCCTTGGCCTGCGGGCTCGTCGCATCCCCGGCAATGATCCTCAGCGGTGTCAGCAGCGTCATGCCCCCACCGTAAGAGGGGCCACTGACAACGCCTCCCCTACCGGAACCGCTTCGACGCCGCGGCCGGGCCGCGATGTACTGGACGTGGCCATCGCGTCGCAGACCTCGATCACCGTCGCGCTGACCCAACCAGTCACCTTCGTGAGCCCGTTGGGGCGGCGCACGGAGGTCCACACGGTCCGCTGTCACGCCGACGAACCACAGGCGCCGTCGCAGCGATCAGGAAACTGCTGCCGGTAGACCGCTGACGGGATCGTCAGAGGTACTCGCGGGCGAACTCCACCGCCCACTCCACGGCCGCTATCGGGACGCTGCCGGACGCCGGGTCGATGGCGAGGCGGGCGTCCTCCCAGCCGCGGCCGTGCTCGCGGTAGATCGCGAAGCGTCCGTCCACGAAGGTCCCGGGCCCGCGGCCCAGCCGGTGCGGCCGTACCAGGAACTCGATCGCCCGGTCGTCGCCGTCCGTGCCCACCGTCGTGATCGTCATGTCGCCGACTGCGAAATCCACCGCTCCGCCCCTCCGCTTCTCCCGCCCCGGAAGACCAGCCTCCGCCGGGTCACCGTCGGCCCGCATGAGCCCCCGTACTCAAGTCGCGTACTCAGCTCGCGTACTCAGCCCCCACCCTCAGCCCCCGCCCTCACACGGCGCCGCCCCCGTACGCCACGCCCGAGCGGCCCCTACTCGGCGGTAAGTGACGAGTGCAACACCCCGCCCCGGTTACCCGCACGGACCCGCGGATTCCGTAGGCGGAGCTCCCTCCCGGCCCGTGTTTCCAAGGGTGGAACGCGCAGCCACCCACCCATCACGGAAAACCGACATTTCGACCATCATCCTGGGGGATGAAATCCGCCGCCGCGCACCCCCGTGCCCCGTAAGCTCCAGATATGCAGGTGATCCAGTCAACGAAGCTCGCCAATGTCTGCTACGAGATCCGCGGCCCCGTCCTCGAAGAGGCGATGCGGCTCGAAGCAGCAGGTCATCGCATCCTCAAGCTCAACACCGGCAACCCCGCGGCCTTCGGCTTCGAGTGCCCGCCGGAGATCCTTGAGGACATGCTCCGCAACCTGGGCGACGCCCACGGCTACGGGGACGCGAAGGGGCTGCTCTCCGCGCGCCGCGCGGTCATGCAGCACTACCAGACCAAGGGCATCGAGCTGGACGTCGAGGACATCTACCTCGGCAACGGCGTCTCCGAGCTGATCCAGATGGCGATGCAGGCGCTGCTCGACGACGGCGACGAGGTGCTCGTCCCGGCCCCGGACTACCCGCTGTGGACGGCCGCCGTGTCGCTGGCCGGCGGCACCGCCGTGCACTACCGCTGCGACGAGCAGTCCGACTGGATGCCGGACCTGGCCGACATCGAGCGCAAGGTCACCGACCGCACCCGCGCGCTCGTCATCATCAACCCGAACAACCCGACCGGCGCCGTCTACGACGACGAGATGCTGCGGGGCCTCACCGACATCGCGCGCCGCCACGACCTGATCGTCTGCTCCGACGAGATCTACGACCGGATCCTGTACGACGGCGCCACCCACACCAACACCGCCGCGATCGCCCCGGACCTGCTGACCCTCACCTTCAACGGGCTCTCCAAGAACTACCGCGTCGCCGGCTTCCGGTCCGGCTGGATGGCGGTCTGCGGCCCGAAGAAGCACGCCGCGTCCTACATCGAGGGCCTGACGATCCTGGCCAACATGCGCCTGTGCGCGAACATGCCCTCGCAGCACGCCGTGGCCACCGCGTTGGGCGGCCGGCAGTCCATCGAGGACCTGGTGCTGCCCGGCGGGCGGCTGCTGGAGCAGCGGGACACCGCGTACGACCTGCTGACCCAGATCCCGGGCATCACCTGCGTGAAGCCCAAGGGCGCGCTGTACCTGTTCCCGAGGCTCGACCCGGCCGTCTACAAGATCAAGGACGACCGGCAGATGGTCCTCGACCTCCTGCGGGCCGAGAAGATCATGGTCGTGCACGGCACGGGCTTCAACTGGAGCGAGCCGGACCACTTCCGCATCGTCACCCTGCCGAACGCGACGGACCTCGCGGACGCGGTGACGCGGATCGGCAACTTCCTGGACGGCTACGGCCAGCCGTAACCGCCGCCCGCACCACGCACCGACGGGTGCGGGGCGGGTCCGACCCTCCGGCCGGACCCGCCCCGCACCCGTCCGCATTTCAGGATCGAGCCGAACTTTAGAATGAATCCAATGTAGGATGGTCTCCTGACCCCGCAGGAGGCCACCTCATGTACGAGCCGATCCGGACCAAACCGGCCGTCCACCGTGCAGGTGCGGGCGGCCACGCCGGCAGCCACGACAGCCGTGGCAGCTACCCGCACAGCACCCGGGCCGAAGCGCTGGACCACCAGCTCGCCGGCCACCTCTCCGCCCTGCTCACCGTCACCGACCAGCTGGGCCTCGACCGCGCGGGCGCCCGTATTGCCGCCCAGGTCACGCGCCTGCGCGGCAGCGAGCCCGCCCGTGCACCCATAGCGCAGGAAGCGGACCCCGCCGCCCTGCACCGGCGCGCCCACGACCTCGCCGGCCGGGCGCTCGTCGTGGCCGCGTCCCGCGCCGACACCACCGTCGCGATCCTCGCCGCCGAGCGGATGGACGCGCACGCCGCCGCCCTGGGCCCGGTCTCCCGGGACCTGGCCGGCCGCCCCTGACCGGCCCCGGTCCGGGGCCGTGCAGGCTCCGGGCCGGGTGCCTCGGCGTACCGGCGATGCTCGCCGTACCCCGCGCACGCACGCCACCCCCAGCTCCACACCGCCAGCGCCGCGCCGCCTCAAGGCACCGGCGTGAACTCCGCCGCCGCCACCCCGCACCACGGCACCGCCGCCGCCTGCCACACCGGGCCCACGGCCTCCCCGCGCTCCACCGCGCCGGGGGCCACTCCGGGCACCTTCACCAGCGCCTGGGCCGCACGCCCGCCCGGCACCGGCTCGGCCTGCTCGCGGAACTCGACCGTGACGACGTACGCGCCGACGCCCTCGGACCGGCCCGCCGCCTCCACGGCCGCCACCACCCTCCGGCTCGCCCCGTCGACCCGGCACCCGGTGACCCGTACGTCAGCCACCGCGGCCCGCGGCGGCCCGCCGTCCGAGCCGTCACCGGCCCACACGTACAGGCCCAGCGGGGCGAACACCAGCAGGGCGGCCAGGGACGACAGGCCGACGACCCAGCCCTGCCATTTCAACGCGCTCACGTTCACGCTCACGGCCATGCCCCGATCCTGACGGCCCGCCGCCCCCGCTGCCAGCACCCGCGGATTCATACGGCATTTCGAAGTGGGACCGCCTGGTCACCCGGCGTTCACCCAACTCCTCGCGGAATGTGGGTTTCCGTGAGCAGGCTGCACCCGTGAGACGCATCCTGGCAATCGTGCTGGGTGTCCTCCTGCTGGGCGGCGTCGCAGCCGTCATCCTCCGGGGAGGCACCGAGCCCACGGCAACGAAGACCGTGGAAGGCGTCATCGGGTCGGAGAAGGCCGAGTTCTTCCGTGACCCCGATGTCGTCAAGGCCCTCAAAGCCAAGGGCTACACCGTGAAGACCGAAACGTCCGGATCCTGGGCGATGGACCGGCTCCCGTTGAAGAAGTACGACTTCGCGTTCCCCTCCAGCAGCGAGCCCGCGCCGGAGATCGAGGCCGCGGCCGGCATCAAGGGGGCCCAGACCACCCGTCCCTTCTTCTCCCCGCTCGTCGTCATCGCCCGGTCCAACGCTGCCAAGGTCCTCGCCGACAACGGCCTGGCCAAGATGACCGGCAGGAACTCCGGCACCCTCCTGATGGGCCCGTACCTCAAGGCCGCCGGGGAGGACCGGACCTGGCAGCAGCTGCCGGGCTCTGCCGCCCACCCCGAACTCACCGGCGCCGTGTTCATCAAGACCACCGACCCGGCCTCCTCCAGCTCCGGCGCCCTGTTCCTCGCCGCCACCTCCAACGTCGCCAACGACAACAAGGTCGTCGCCGACGACGCGGCGATCGGGCGGACCGCCCCGCTGATGCGGAAGCTGGTCTCGGTGCAGGGCGCCCTGGAGCAGAGCACCGACGACCCGTTCCGCTCCTTCATCAGCGGCAGCGGCGAGCCGCTGATCCTCGCCTACGAGGCCCAGGTCGCCGCGCTGGTCCAGCAGAAGCAGGCCCCCGCCGACATGGTCGTCCTCTACCCGGACACCACCGTCAACTCCCCGCACACCTTCGTCCCGATCAGCGAGGACGCCCGCGGACTCGGCACCCTCCTGGCCACCGACCCCGAGCTGCGCAAGCTGGCCGTCCGGCACGGCTTCCGGCCGCAGGACGGCGTGCCCGAGTTCACCGCCGCGACCGCCGCGCACGGCGCGTACCTCAACCCGGAGCTGGCCGGCATCCGACAGGTCGGCGCACCCACCGTCAAGATCCTCATGGCGCTGGCCGAACGCGCCAAGGGCTAGGGGGACCCGCACATGACACTCACACCTCCCGAGGACGGCCCGCTCGTCCTCACCGCACCCGAGCCCGTGCCCGCCGTCCGGCGGGAGCAGGCCTCCGGCCTCGTCCCGCTCGACGACGCCGTCCGCGCCGAGGTCGCCCGCCGGGCCGCCGAGTACGCCGGCTCGCTCACCGGGATCGACCCGCGCTCCCCCGGGTTCGCCGCCCGGATCGGCGAGGTCACCGGGCTCGGCGCGGCCGACATGCGCACCGCCGACCGGCAGTCCAACCGGATGCTGGAGCGGGCCGTACGCGCCCTGGGCTCCGAGGGCGGCGACGTCCAGGGCCGGGTCGCGGGCTCGCTGGTCGAACTGCGCCGCACCGTCGAGGACCTCGACCCGCGGGACGCCCCTGGCCGGGGCGCGCGCCGACTGCTGGCCAAACTGCCGGGCGGCAACCGGTTCCGTGACCACGTCGCGAAGTACGCCTCCGCGCAGGCCACCCTCAACCGGATCGTCGGCGCGCTGCGCAGCGGCCAGGACGAACTGCGCCGCGACAACGCCGCCCTGCACACCGAGCGGGCCCGGCTGTGGGAGACCATGGGCCGGCTCCAGGAGTACGCGCTGCTGACCGAGGCCCTGGACGAGGCCGTCGAGCAGCGGATCGCCGAGGCCTCGTACGCCGACCCGGAGGCGGCGGACGCGCTCCGCGCCGACGTGCTGTTCCCCGTCCGGCAGAAGCACCAGGACCTGCTGACGCAGCTGGCCGTGTGCGCGCAGGGCTACCTGGCGATGGACGTGGTCCGGCGCAGCAACGAGGAGCTGATCAAGGGCGTGGACCGGGCGGCGACGACCACCGTGTCGGCGCTGCGGATCGCGGTGATGCTCGCGTCGGCCCTCGACAACCAGCGCAAGGTGATCGAGCAGGTCGGCGCCCTGCGCTCCACGACGGAGGACCTGATCCGCGGCAACGCCGAAATGCTGGCCACCCGGAGCGGGGAGATCCAGCGGATCGCCGCCGACCCGGCCGTGGGCGCGGAGACGCTGCGGGCCGCGTTCGCGCAGATCTACACGACGCTCGACGCGATCGACACGTTCAAGGTGCAGGCCGCCGAGAACATGGCCGCCACCGTGGACGCCCTCAGCGGGGAGCTGCAGACGGCCTCCGCCTACCTGGCGCGGACGCGGGCGGCCGATGCCGCCGAGGGGGGTGCGGTGTGAAGAACGGGACGAGGGACCGCCGGCGGGCCCGGCGTTGGCTGGGCCCCTGCCTGGCGCTCGCGGTCCTGGCGGGTGCGACCGGATGCACCGCCGACGGACCAGCCGGGCCCGAGGAGAGCGCGAGCGCTTACAAGGACGGGACGCTTCGGGTGCTGGCCTCCAGTGAACTCGCCGACATGGAGCCGGTGCTGAAGGCCGCGAAGAAGGCCACCGGCGTCAACGTCGAGCTGACCTGGTCGGGCACCCTGGACGCGGCCGAGCAGGTCGCCTCCGGCAAGGCCGACGGCAGGTACGACGCGATCTGGCTGTCGTCCAACGACTACCTGCGGCTGCGCCCCGAGACGGCCGGGAAGATCGGCGGTGAGACGCCGGTGATGTCCTCGCCGGTCGCGGTCGGCGTGAAGCCGGACGCGCTGGCCCGGCTGGGCTGGAAGCCCGAGGAGGTCACCTGGTCCGCGGTGCACGAGGCGGTGGCCGCGGGGAAGCTGACGTACGGGATGACCGACCCGGTGCGCTCCAACTCGGGGTTCTCGGCGTTGGTTTCGGTGGCCTCCGGGCTGTCGGGGGCGCAGGCTGCGCTGACCGACGCCGACGTGACGGCGGCCCGGCCGAAGCTGAAGCAGTTCTTCGCCGGGCAGAAGCTGACCTCGGGCTCCTCGGGCTGGCTGGCGACCGCGTACGCCAAGCGCGGGGACGTGGACGCCCTCGTCAACTACGAGTCCGTGCTGCTGGCGATGAACCGGGACGCGAAGACGGACCTGACCGTGGTCCGGCCGCGGGACGGGGTCGTCACCGCCCACTACCCGCTGACCCTGCTGACCTCGGCGCCTGCCGGGGCCCGCGAGTCCGGGCGGGTCCTGACCGACTGGCTGCGCGGCACCGAGGCACAGAAGCTGATCACGGAGAGGACGTTCCGGCGGCCGGTGGCGGCCGGGGTGGCCCCGGCGGCCGGGCTGAACCCCGACAAGCGGCGCGAGCTGCCGTTCCCGGGGAGCCGGCAGGTCGCGGACGGGCTGCTGGCCTCGTACGAGAACGAGCTGCGCCGGCCCTCGCGGACGGTGTACGTGCTGGACACCTCCGGCTCGATGGCGGAGGAGAACCGCATCGGCCGGCTCCGGGACGCCCTCACCGAGCTGACGGGCACCGGGGACTCGGGGCCCGGGCGGCGGTTCCGGGACCGCGAGGAGGTGACCTTGCTGCCCTTCGGCGACAAGGTGAAGCAGGTCCTCACCCACGTGGTGGAGCCGGGCAACCCGGGTCCGGCGCTGGACGGGATCCGCAAGGACGCGGGCGCGCTGCGGCCCGAGGGGGGCACGGCGGTGTACGCGAGCCTGCGGGCGGCCTACGAGCACCTCGGCAAGGGCAACGCGGACGCGTTCACCTCGATCGTGCTGATGACCGACGGGCAGAGCGGGGACAGGGCGAAGGACTTCGAGTCCTTCCACGCGGCCCTGCCGGAGGCGCAGAAGCACACCCCGGTCTTCGCGGTGCTGTTCGGGGACTCCGACCGCAAGGAGCTCACCCGGATCACCGAGGTGACCGGCGGTCGCCTGTTCGACGCCACGAGCGGCAACGCCTCGCTCCGCGGGGCCTTCGAGGAGATCCGTGGCTACCAATAGGGCCTCCGGCAGTGCTGCTGCAAGGGCGCTGCGCTACCTGGAGTCGAAGAAGAACCTGGCCGGCTCCGCCTGCGGGGTGGCCGGGGTGGTGCTCACCCTCACGGGCGCGGCCGGCACCTACTGGCCGCTGGTGGTGGCCGGGCTGTACGGGGCGGGGGCGCTGGTCGCCCCGCCCGAGCGGCCGGCCCCGCCCCCGCCCGCGGGGCTCACCGAGCAGCTGAACGGGGTGCGCGAGCAGTTCGGGCGGCTGCGGGAGTACCTGGCCGAAGTGGAGTTGCCGGAGCCGGCCGGGGGTCGGCTGGCGGAGCTCGTCGAGCTGTACGCGGCGCTGCTGGAGCCGGGCTGGGTGGCGGACGTGCTGGCCGGGGAGCCGGAGCTGGTGCACGCGCTGTCGCGGGCGATCGAGGTGGACGTCCCGGAGTGCGTGGACACCTTCAACCGGACCCGGTGGTGGACCCGGCTGACGCCGGGCGGCGAGTCACCGGAGCGCCACCTGGAGCGGCAGCTGGAGCTGCTGCACGAGGAGGCGGAGCGGGTGGCGGCGGACCTGCGGGAGACGGAGGCCCGGCGCCAGCAAACGCACACGGCCTACCTGGAGGAGCGCGGACGCTCCTGACAGGTAGGCCGTGGCTGCGGTGGGAACCGCTTGGTCGGGGGCTCCCACTACGGTGGGAAACCGCTTGGTCGGGGGCTCCCACGTCTTCGGGCCCTGGCAGGCAGGGCGGCCCTGTCGGACAGGGCGGTTACATCAGCCCAGGCGCTCGACCAGGGCGTGGTACTGGTCCCACAGTTCCTTCGGCGTGTGCGTGCCGTAGGTGTTGAGGTGCTCGGGGACCAGGGCGGCCTCCTCGCGCCAGACCTTCTTGTCGACGGTCAGGAGGAAGTCGAGGTCCTCGTCGGAGATGTCGAGGCCGTCGAGGTCGAGGGCGGCCTTGGTCGGCAGGATGCCGATCGGGGTCTCGACGCCCTCGGCGGTGCCGTCGAGGCGACCGACGATCCACTTGAGGACACGGCTGTTCTCGCCGAAGCCGGGCCACACGAACTTGCCCGCGTCGTTCTTGCGGAACCAGTTCACGTAGTAGATCTTCGGGAGCTTCGCGGCGTCCGCGGAGGCTCCGACCTTGATCCAGTGGGCCATGTAGTCGCCCATGTTGTAGCCGCAGAACGGCAGCATGGCGAACGGGTCGCGGCGCAGCTCGCCGACCTTGCCCTCGGCGGCGGCGGTCTTCTCGGAGGCGATGTTCGAGCCGATGAAGACGCCGTGGTTCCAGTCGAAGGACTCGGTGACCAGGGGGACGGCGGAGGCGCGGCGGCCACCGAAGAGGATCGCGGAGATCGGGACGCCCTTGGGGTCCTCCCACTCGGGGGCGATCGTCGGGCACTGGGCGGCCGGGACGGCGAAGCGGGCGTTCGGGTGGGCCGCCGGGGTCTCGGACTCCGGGGTCCAGGGGTTGCCCTTCCAGTCGATCAGCTCGGCCGGGGTCTCCTCGGTCATGCCCTCCCACCAGACGTCGCCGCCGTCGGGGGTGAGCGCGACGTTGGTGAAGACGGTGTTGGCGTACATCGTCTTCATGGCGTTGGCGTTGGTGTGCGCGCCGGTGCCGGGGGCGACGCCGAAGAAGCCGGCCTCGGGGTTGATGGCGTAGAGGCGGCCGTCCTCGCCGAAGCGCATCCAGGCGATGTCGTCGCCGATGGTCTCGACCGTCCAGCCGGGGATCGTGGGCTCCAGCATGGCCAGGTTGGTCTTGCCGCAGGCGGACGGGAAGGCGGCGGCGATGTACGTCGGCTCGGCGGTCTCGCCCTCGCCGGCCGGCGGGGTGAGCTTGAGGATCAGCATGTGCTCGGCCAGCCAGCCCTCGTCGCGGGCCATGACGGACGCGATGCGCAGGGCGTAGCACTTCTTGCCGAGGAGGGCGTTGCCGCCGTAGCCCGAGCCGAAGGACCAGATCTCGCGGGTCTCCGGGAAGTGCGAGATGTACTTGGTGGTGTTGCAGGGCCACGGCACGTCGGCCTGGCCCTCGGCGAGCGGAGCGCCGAGGGTGTGGACGGCCTTGACGAAGAACCCGTCGGTACCGAGCTCGTCGAGGACGGCCTTGCCCATGCGGGTCATGGTGCGCATGGCGACCGCGACGTAGGCCGAGTCGGTGATCTCGACGCCGATCGCGGACAGCTCGGAGCCCAGGGGGCCCATGCAGAACGGGACGACGTACATCGTCCGGCCCTTCATGGAGCCGCGGAAGATGCCCTTCTCACCCGCGAAGACGTCCTTCATCTCCGCCGGGGCCATCCAGTGGTTGGTCGGGCCGGCGTCCTCTTCCTTCTCGGAGCAGATGAAGGTCCGGTCCTCGACGCGCGCGACGTCGGACGGGTCGGAGGCGGCGTAGTAGGAGTTCGGGCGCTTCGACTCGTCGAGCTTCTTGAAGGTGCCCTTCGCCACGAGCTCCCCGCACAGGCGCTCGTACTCGGCCTCGGAACCGTCGCACCAGACGACCCTGTCGGGCTCTGTGATCGCCGCGATCTCGTCGACCCAGGCGATCAGGTCCTTGTGGTTCGTCGGGACGGACAGGGGAGCCGCGTTGTCGCGCGCCACGATTGCTCCTTGTTGAGGGGTTTGTTTGGTGTATGCCCCGTGGGGGCTGCGACCCGGACGCTTCGCGCTCTGCTCATCCGGTGCCGACCGCACTCATCTGATCATCCGGTGCATGTGCGCATATGTCCAGGGGGCCTCTCACGTGAGCATCGCCACTCCCGTCAATCTTCCGTAAAGCAGACCACCAGAAACCTACGGACCCGTAGGTAGCATGACGCCCATGACTTCTGACGCCGCAGTCGCGCCGGAGGCCGCCGCCGGGCCGGCCGCCACAGCAGCACCGGAGGCCAAGCCGCTCATGCGCGGCTGGCTGCACGCCGGGATGTTCCCCGCCGTCGTCGTCGCGGGCGTGGCGCTCATGGCCTTCACGGAATCGGCCGAGGCGCGGATCGCCTGCGGGGTCTACGTCCTCACGGCCTGCCTGCTGTTCGGCATCAGCGCCGTGTACCACCGCGGCACCTGGGGCCCCCGGGGCGAGGCCGTCCTGCGGCGCCTCGACCACGCCAATATTTTTCTGATCATCGCTGGGACGTATACCCCGCTGACCGTGATCCTCCTCCCGCCCTCCACCGGACGGACGCTGCTGTGGGCGGTGTGGCTCGCCGCCGCCGCCGGGATCGCCTTCCGGGTCTTCTGGGTCGGCGCCCCGCGCTGGCTCTACACGCCCTGCTACATCGCGATGGGTTGGGCCGCGGTCTTCTTCCTGCCCGACTTCCTGCGCACGGGCGGCATCGCCGTCCTCGTGCTGGTCGTCGTCGGTGGACTCCTGTACAGCGCGGGAGGGGTGATCTACGGGATCAAGCGCCCCAACCCCTCCCCGCGCTTCTTCGGCTTCCACGAGGTCTTCCACTCGCTGACGCTCGCCGCGTTCGTCGCGCACTACGTCGGCATCTCACTCGCCGCGTACCGGCACTGAGCGGATGGCACCCCTCGGGGGCGGGAGCCACCGCCCCACGAGGGGTGCCGGGAACTGCGCGACCGGCCGCGACGGGCCGGCGGACGGGCCCGGCCCGTCGCGGCACTTCCCGCGGAGCGCTCAGCAGGCCCGGCCGTCACGGTCGGGGTCCAGCCGCAGCGGGTCGCTGCCGTGGACCTTCATCCGCTTCGGGTACTGGTGGGAGGCCAGCCAGTCGCAGCGGGCCTGCGTGGTCTCCGGCACCTCCGCCGGGAACCGCGTCGGGACGCACTGGTTGACGGTGCCGTAGTGCCGGTCGCAGCCCGCCACGCTCGGCGGGACCGGGACGGAGTCCCGCCGGCCCGGGTTCTGCTTCGGCGCGGCCTGCGGTGCGTCCGCGAAGTCGTGGACGTGCGGCGACGGGCTCTCGTCGGCGGCCGCGAGGGCCGACGGACCACCCAGGTGCACCCAGGTCGCCACCGACGGGACGCCGTTGGCGTCGACCCCGAAGAGCATGTACCAGCCGGGCGGCGCCAGGTTCGGGTTGCTGGTGACGTTGAGGTCGACGGTGGTGTCGTTGACCACGCTCAGCGGCAGGTCCACGAACCGCTGGTTGGGGTCGGAGGAGTGGGTGACCGCTGCCGGGCGGATCAGCTCCGCCTTGGCGATCGGCCGGTCGACGGTGATCCGCTGCACGTCCCCGTACGTCCACTGCCGGTCGATGACCGACGTGAGCCGCGGGCGCGGGCCCTTGAACAGGTACGGCGGGCTGTAGACCGACACGTTGTGGTTGTAGGTGCCGTTGCCCGGGTTGTCGCCGACCGCCATCACCCGGCCGTCGGGCATCAGGAACGCCGCCGAGTGGTACGTCCGCGGCACCGGGTCGGCCGGCAGCCCCGCCTGGTAGGTGTTGGTCACGGGGTCGAAGAACGAGGCCTCGTACACGGGGTCGGCCCGGTCGTGCAGCCCGCCACCGGTCTCCAACACCTTGCCGTCCGGCAGCAGCACGGCCGAGACGTACATCTTGCCCTCGGCCCCCGTCTGCGGACGCTTCCCCTGGCCGGTGTCCACCAGGCCCTGCGGCAGGTCCGGCCCCGGCGTGTACGCGGGGTTCGGCACCTTGAGGTCGATCAGGTCGGTCAGCCGGTTCGCCGCCGGGTTCCGCTCGTTGTTGCCGCCCCCGACGGTCAGCACCCGCTGGTCCTGGGCGGGCGGCAGCAGCACGCTGGCGGACTCGTCGCGCTCGTCCTTGTTGCGCAGGCCGGGCACGTCCGTGATCGTGTTGGCGTCGTAGTCGTAGATCGAGGCGCCGGTGCCCGGGGTGCCGTTGCCGAAGGTGTGGCTGCCCGAGTAGAACAGCCGCCCGTCCTGCATGAGGATCATCGACGGGTACAGGCCCCAGTACGACCAGGTCTGGTTGACCTCGTTCATCGGCAGCCACTTGTTCTGCGCCGCCGAGAACTTCTCGGCGGTCACGTTGCCCGTCGAATCCTCCTTCAGGCCGCCGAAGGAGATCACGTCGCCGTTGCCGAGGATCGTCGCCGACGGGTACCAGTGCCCGCCGTTCATGTCGTTGGTGCGGGTGTACGACTCGGTCGCCGGGTCGAAGACGTAACTGTCCCTCAACCCCTGGTAGCCGATCTTGCCGTCGGCGGACGGGTAGCCCTTGTTGCCGCTCATCACGAGCACCCGCCCGTCCGACAGTTGCACGTGGCCCGCGCAGAACATGTCGACGGGCGTCGGGACCGTCTTGAAGCTTCCGTTCGCCGGGTCGTAGACGGCCGAGGTGAAGGTGCCCGCGTTGAACTGGGAGATGTCGTTGCCGGAGCCCGCGATCAGCAGCACCTTGCCGTTGTTGAGCACGACGGCGTGCATCGAGCGGACCGGGTTCTTCGCCGGGATCACCTCCCACTTGCCCTTCGCGCACTCCTCCGGGGTGCCGGAGCAGGAGGGCTGCGGCGGCGGCGCGCCGACCTCCTCCATGGCGTAGTCGTCGCTGGTGACGGAGCCCGTCCCGTAGACCGACAACCCCCAGCTGATCTTGTCGGTGTTCGGCGGGACGGCCGGGGTGCGCACCTCCGTACGCGACCACCCGGCGCTCACCGGCGGGTTCTGCAGGTCGGTCCAGTACTGCCAGCCGGTGGCGGTGTCGTGGCGGAAGACGGTCACCGACACGTCCGGAGTGTCCGACTTGTACCAGGCGGAGAGGTCGTACTGCCGGCCCGGGACGACGGTCGGGGCGCAGGTGGCGTTCTCGGTGACCAGGGCCTTGCGGTCGCCGGTCACCCGGCGGGTCAGCGAGACCCGCATCGCCTTGGTGCCGCTGTGGGCGTCGGCGACGGTGGCGAAGGTGAAGTCGTTGTCGCCCCAGCCGGACTTCTCCCAGCAGGACGGCATGTCGGCGCCGGGCGGGCCGGCGGTCTCGAATCCGGGGTTGGTGAGCAGATTGGGCGGTCCGGCCGTGGCCTGCTGCGGTGCGGTGAGCAGCAGGCCCGCGGTCATCGCCCCGACGGCGGCCAGGGCGGCCCGCCGCCCGGCCCGCCGTCGGATGTTCGCTGGCATGGACGAGTTCCCTTCTGTGCGGCTCAGCTCCTGGTGGTGCGCGCGGTGCGCGGCGTACGGGCCCTGCGCGGCCGGCGGCGCGGTCTGCGCGGCAGGTAGACGAGGGCCTCGGTGGCCGCGAACCGCAGGACGAAGGTGGTGACCAGGGCGAGGGCGGTGGCCGGCAGCACCGGCATGCCGAACCGGGCGACGAGCAACCCGATCAGGGGCAGCCGCAGCAGCAGGTCCGCGTTGGCCAGCAGGGCGAACCGGCCGAGGCGGTCCGCCCAGTGGCGGTGCCGGCGGCGGTCGCGGAAGAGCAGCCCCTCGATGAGGGCGAAGTTCCACAGCACCCCCGCCTGGTTGGCGGCGATCTCGGCCGGCAGGTAGTGCATCCCGGCCCGGGTGAGCAGCCACAGCGCGAGGAGGTTCGGGACGAAACCGGAGAGTCCGACCAGCCCGAAGCCGATCATCCGGGCCAGTGGGGTCGCGGACCGCAGGACGGCGAGGTGGGCGAGGAAGCGCATCCCCTCGCGGGCGGTGGACTTGGACTCTCCCGCGTGGCGGTCCTGGAAGACGAACGGCACCTCGGCGATCCGGGCGGCGCGGCCGGGGGCCCCTCGGCGCGGTGGCCGGAGGCGTACCGCCAGCTCCAGCAGGATCTTGTAGCCGAGCGGGCGGAGGGCCTCTGCGGCCACGGCCGAGCGGCGCACGGCGAAGAAGCCGCTCATCGGGTCGCTGATGCCGCGCAGGGCGCGCGGGAAGAGCCCCTTGGCCAGCCAGGTCGCCCCGCGCGAGACGGCGACCCGGTAGCCCCCGGCGAGCCCGGCACGGCTACCGCCGGGGAGGTAGCGGGAGGCGACGACGAGGTCGGCGCCGGTCCGCTCGCCCTCGCCGACCAGCTCGGGCACCAGGTGGGGCGGGTGCTGGAGGTCGGCGTCCATGACCACGACCCAGTCCCCGGCCGCCCGCTTGATCCCCTCCACCACGGCCCCGCCGAGACCGCCGTCCGCGGTCTCCCGGTGCAGGACGGACACGGGGAACGGGCAGCCCGGGGCGGCCTTCTCGATGACCTCCGGGGTGTCGTCCGTGGAGTCGTCCACGAACAGCACCGTGCAGGGCAGGCCGGCGGGCAGGGAGGCGGCGAGCCGGTCCAGCAGCTCGGTGATGTTCGCGGCCTCGTTGAAGGTCGGGATGACCAGGGTGACGCCGCCCCGGGCCGGGGCCCCGGCCGGCTCCAACAGGACCGGGGCGTGCGGGGCCTGCGGGACGCGCGGGGCCTGTGCGGTGCGCAGCTCTTCGCTCATGCCGGCTCAGCTCCCGTCCGGTCGGCCGGCGGACTCCGTCCGGCGGATCTCGATCCGGTCCTCGCCGGAGCCGAAGACGGCCACCACCGTCGAATGCTCCAGCGCCTCCCTGACCCGGGGCAGGTCCCTGGCGTCCCGGCGGACGGTGGGCGAGGAGACGACGTAGTCGACGTCCCGCCAGCCCCGCGGCATGGTCTCGGTGACGGCCGGGTCGAGGTCGGCCTTGTAGAACCAGATGGCGCCGAGCCCCGGCTCGAAGCCGTGGTGGACGGCGTCCAGCCAGAGCGCGTCGTCGAGCAGGACCCTGGTGCGCGCCGGGTCGGCGACCTCGCGGCCCAGCCAGGCGGCCGCCTGCCGGTAGGGGGCGTTGGCGTCGGCCGTGAGCGCGGTGCGGTTGCCCTCGTACCAGCGCGGCAGGACGTACACGGCGGCCGCGACGGCGAGCACCCCGACCAGCACCCGGCGCCCGTACGTCAGCGTCCGGCGCTCCCCGGCCGCGCGGCGGCGGCGCAGCACCGCGTGGGTGACGCTGGCCGCGCCCCCGGCGAGGACGAGCGCGAAGAACGGCAGCGCCTGGATGACGTACATCGCGGGCAGGTAGCCGTCGGGACGCAGCGCGACGGCCGCGAGGATGCCGGCGGCCAGTGCCGGGCCCGCCAGCGCCCGGGCGGTGACGGACCGGCTGGTGGTGACGAGCAGCAGGAGCGCGCCGGCCAGCCCGCCGAGCGGCAGGACGGTGTCGTAGTAGAGCCAGGAGCGCAGGACCCCGTTCGATCCGGAGCCGGGGGTCAGGAGGAAGCCGGAGCCGGGGCGGCTCATCTGGTAGGTGATGCCGTCGATGAGCGAGACGTGGCCGGGGCCGGGCAGCAGCTCGTCGTTGAGGAGCGCGTACAGCGGGTACGAGAGGCCGATCAGGGCGCAGGCGGTGACGGCGCCGGTGACGGCGAACTTGCGGGTGTCACGGTGACTGTGCCGCCACATCGTCACCAGCAGCGCCGGCAGGACCACCAGCATCGTCTCCTTGGTCAGGACGGCGGTCGCGGCCGCCAGCCCGGAGGCGAAGTGGTGCCACAGGTGCCGCCGAGGGGACGCGGCCAGGCAGAAGGCCAGCAGCATCCACGTCACGGCGAGGTTGTCGAGGAAGATCTCCCGCTGGAGCACGACGGAGAGCGGCGAGAGCCCGAACAGGGCCGTCGCCAAGCCGGCAGCCCAACGCGGCAGCCCCAGGCGGCGTGCGAGGACGTAGAGGAGCACGGAGCTCGCGGCGGAGACGGCGACCATCGACAGGCGCATCGGCGCCACCGTCATCCACTCGGGCACGAGGAGGGACGGCAGCCAGGTCAGGGCGGCGATCTGGATCCAGCCGAGCGGCGGATGGTCGTACCAGTACGTGTAGTGGGCGAGGCCCTCGCCCTGCTGGACGGCCCACGCCTGGGCCAGGTACGTGCCCTCGTCGTCGCTCAGGGCGGGGAAGTTGGTGATGTTCCAGCCCTGGACGAGGACGATCACGAGGAGCAGGGCCCCGCAGAGCAGCAGGTCGGGGCGGGAGGAACGGAACCGGACCATGGGCCTGGCCGGGGTGCCCGCGGCGGCCGGCCGGGCCCCGGAGCCGCCCGCGCCGTCACGGCGCGACCCGGGAGCCGGGTGCGGTTCGGCGGGGGCCGGGGCGGTCCCGGTGGCGGCGGTGGCGGCCTCGGGCTGGGGATCAGTGGCCGTGGGCAGGGTGGCGGTCACCGGTGGCTGTCCTCTCGGATCGCGGCGGACGAGGCGGAGGCGGCGGAGGCGGTGGAGCCGATGGAGGCGGTGGAGGCGGTTGAGGCGGCGGAGGCGGTGAGGTGGGCGCCGGTGTGGCGGGTCAGCTCCCACTCGGTGCGGCCGCGCTGCTCGCGCCAGACCGCGCGGATCGCGGCGCCCGCCAGCATGACCTGGTAGAAGGGGCCGCCCGCGATCAGCTTGAGGTAGTGCACGAAGCGCACGCGCAGTCCGTACTGGCGGCCGAAGTCGTGCAGGCCGACGATCTCGAAGACGAAGGTCACGAGCGCGGTGATCAGCGGCAGGAAGGTGATGATCGCGACGCCGACCGGGACGTCCAGGAAGAGGGCGACGGCGGTGTTGACGGGGATGATCACCCCGGAGGCCGCCTGCATGAACGGGGTCATCAGCGTGTAGCGGGCCAGCCAGCGCTGGCCCCGACCGGGCAGCCGGCGCCAGTCCCGCTTCCGGTAGACCTGGAGGAAGCCCTGGTTCCAGCGGGTGCGCTGCTTGAGGAGGCTGACCAGCGAGTCCGGGGTCTCCTCGCGGGTGACCATGTCGGAGTCGTAGGCGACGACCACCTTCTTGCCGGCCGACGACAGCCGTACGCCCAGGTCGCAGTCCTCGGCCAGGCAGTTCTGGTCCCAGCCGCCGGCCTCGCGCAGCACGTCGGTGCGGACGAAGACGGTGTTCCCGCCGAGCGGGATGAAGCCCTTCTCGGCGTGCAGGTGCAGCCGGGAGCGGAACCAGAAGAAGTACTCCAGGCAGTTGCGCAGGCTGTACCAGCTGGAGTGGAAGTTGATCAGCTGGACGCCGCCCTGGACCACGTCGGCGCCGGTGGTGCGGAAGGCGTGGTCGACGTGGGCGAGGAGCTCCGGGTGGACCTGGTCCTCGGCGTCGAAGACCCCGACGATGTCACCCCGGCAGTGCGGGAGGGCGGTGTTGAGGGCCTTGGGCTTGTTCTTGACCTCGTGGTGGTCGACGACGACGCGGACGCGGTCGGGCGCCAGGGCGGCGGCCTCCTCGGCGACCGCGGTGGTCCCGGGGTCGTCGTGGCCGACGATGACGATGATCTCGTAGTCGGTGTGGCTCGATTCGAGCAGCCGCTCGACGGTGTGCCGGAGGACCGCCTGCTCGTGGCGGGCCGGCAGCAGGAGCGAGAAGGCGAGCCGGCCCTCGCCGTCGGGCCGGTCGAAGCGGGTGGAGGCCAGCGTCTCGGGCGTGCGCCACGCGTGCATCTGCCACCACAGCGTGAACGCGGCCATCCAGAACAGGGCAAAGGAAATCGCCGATATGAATACAGAGGTGTACAAACTGTCCCCCCACAGACATGCCGCACCCCGAGCGGCATCGAAAAACCCCCGAGGGCCTCGGGTCGGGCCCCCCGGCCCGCCCGGCCCCGCTGTCCCCCTAGCCCCTCCGGCACACCCCCCAGTGCCCCAGTGCGGTACCGGCCCCGCTACCCCCGGTCACGTCCGAAGCCATGAGAGTAGGCAGTGAACATGACATTCAGCCGCTCGCCCGGTGAAAAGCGGTCCGGCGACCCGGCGCGCCAGGAAATGGAGTTGACGGTACTCCGTCAGATTCGCGGACGAACCGTACCCAACTGCTCGCCCAGCTCGACCGGATCCGTCGTAGGCCGCGCGCAGACGAAATGACGGCAGACGTAGGCCGTGGGGCGGTCGTGCACGAGAGTGCGCTCCGCCAAAAGGGGGAACTCGTCTCCGCTCCCGTCCGCGCCGTCCGGCAGCCCGACCGCCACCACGGCCCCGGGAGCCGTCCCCAGCAACGCGGTCCGGTGCAGCTCGGCCCGCGCCGGATCGTCCGGGTGGCCCACCACGGCCACCTCGCGCGGACCGTCCAGCAGCGCCTCGGAGACCGCCAGCCCGTGCCCGATGAAGCGCGGGACGCGCGGACCCAGCGCGCGCACCACGCCGAGCGCCCGCTCCGCGGCCGTGCGGTGCGCCTCCGAACCGGTGTGCGCGGCGTACGACAGCAGCGCTCCGGCAGCGGCCGTCCAGCCGGAGGGGGCCGCCGTGTCGGTCGGGTCCTGGGGGCGCCGGATCAGCTGCTCGGCGTCGTGCGCGGTGTCGTAGAGGCTGCCGTCCTCGGCGGTGAACCGGTCCAGCACCAGGTCGAGGAGGACCCCGGCGAACTCCAGCCACACCCCCTCCCCGGTCACGGCCGCCAGGGCGAGGAAGCCCTCGGCGACGTCCCCGTAGTCCTCCAGGACCCCCGCGTTGCCGCCGGCCCGCCCGTCCTTGCTGGTGCGGCCGAGCCGCGGCGCCCGGCCGGCCGACGCCTCGAAGTGGACCCGCACCAGCAGGTCGGCCGCCTCGGTGGCCCGCTCGACCAGATCCGGCCGGTCGAAGTACGCCCCGCACTCGGCGAGGGCGGCGACGGCCAGTCCGTTCCACGCCGCGACGACCTTGTCGTCCCGGCCGGGCGCGGGCCGCCCGGCGCGCGCCGCGAGCAGCCGCTCCCGGATGCCGGCGATCCGCCCGGCGTCCACGACGGGACCGTCCTGCGGCAGTTGCAGCACCGACGTGCCGTGCTCGAAGGTCCCCTCCTCCGTCACTCCGAAGTACGCCGCCGCCAGCGCCCCGTCCTCCGCCCCGAGCACGCCCGCCAACTGGGCGGGCGTCCAGGCGTAGTACGCCCCCTCCGTGGGCTTCCCCGTGTCCGGGTCCTCGCTGTCGGCGTCGAGCGCGGAGGCGAACCCGCCCTCGGGGGTCCGCAGTTCCCGGACCATGAAGTCGGCGGTCTCCAGCGCGACCCGCCGCGCCAGGTCCGAGCCGGTGGCCCGCCACAGATGCGCGTAGACCCGGCAGAGCAGCGCGTTGTCGTAGAGCATCTTCTCGAAGTGCGGCACCGTCCAGTCCCGGTCCACTGAGTAGCGTGCGAAGCCGCCGCCGAGCTGGTCGTAGATGCCGCCGCGGGCCATCGCCTCGCAGGTGTCGGCGGCCATCTGCAGCGCACCCTCGGCCCCGGTGCGGGCATGGTGGCGCAGCAGGAACTCCAGCACCATCGACGGCGGGAACTTCGGGGCGCCGCCGAACCCGCCGCGCACGGCGTCGTACTCGCGGGTCAGGGCGAGCAGCGCCTGCGCCTGCTCCTCAGGGCCGGGGGCGCCGGCCCCGCCGTAGTCCAGCTGCCGGCCGGCCAGGTCCCGCACGATCCGCTGCGCGACGTCCGAGACCTCCTCGCGCCGCCCGGCCCAGGCCGACCGCACCCCCTCCAGCACCTGCATGAAGGAGGGCATGCCGTGCCGGGCCTCGGGCGGGAAGTAGGTGCCGAAGTAGAAGGGCTCGGCGTCGGGGGTGAGGAACACGGTCATCGGCCAGCCGCCCTGCCCGGTGGCGGCCTGTACGGCCTCCATGTAGACGGCGTCGACGTCGGGCCGCTCCTCGCGGTCCACCTTGATGTTGACGAAGTGCTCGTTCATGTAGGCGGCGGCGAGCTCGTCCTCGAAGGATTCGTGCGCCATCACATGGCACCAGTGGCAGCTGCTGTACCCGACGCTGAGCAGCACCGGCAGGTCGCGCTCGCGCGCCTCGGCGAAGGCCTCCGGCGACCAGGGCCACCAGTCGACGGGATTGTCGGCGTGCTGGAGGAGGTACGGCGAGGTCTCGTTCGCGAGGCGGTTCGGCATGGTGCCATCCTTGCGCACCGGGCGCGGCCGCGCTCCGCGGACGGGGTCCGGTCGGCGCAGGCGTCGGCGGTCAGGCGCGGTGGCACATGTGGATGGACATGGCGCCGGACATGTCGAAATGGCGGATCCGCAGGTCGGTGCCGTTGTACGCGACCTCCAGGCGGCCGAAGACGTCCTGGGCGCCCATCGGGTACCAGGGGAGCATGATGCCCAGGTTGTCCTTCACCGTCTCGGGGACCTTCTCCGCGACCGAGGTGGAGATGTCGGGGGCCGTGAGCTCCTTCGGGCCGGTGAGGACCTGGAGGTCCAGCCGGCCGCCGCGCAGGGACCAGCGGCCGGTCCAGGTGCCGGCGATGCCGGACCAGACGATCGTCCAGGTGCCGTCCTCGCGGACCGAGGCGCGGCCGGTGTCCTTGCGGCCGCCGATGCCGCCGCCGGGCAGGGTCGACCTGATCGTCCAGGCGCCCTTGACGAACTCGGCGAAGGCCCGGCCCACCACCCCCGTGGCGGCGGGCGTGGGCGAGGCCGCGGCCGACGACGGGGCCGGGGTCGGGGCCGACGGGGACCCCGGGGCGGAGGGCGGGGCGGGAGAGGCCGGAGAGCTGGGGGAGGCGGAGGCGGCGGGCTCGTCCTTGCCGGTGCAGGCGGACAGCAGCGCCGCGCCGGCGCCGAGCGCCAGGTAGCGCAGGGTGGTGCGGCGGCCGACGAGCCGGGCCACCGCGCGTATCTCTCGTACCGTCACCAGGTCTCCCGTAACGTGCAGTTGGATCTTGCCGGAGTGTACGGGCTCGCCGCCGCGCCGCCCCGGTCCGCGGGCGGGCGCGGGCGGGCCGCGCGGCCGGGGGTGCACGATCGGCTGCGCGGGAGTCGTGTCGCGGCAGATCGTGGGTCAGCATGGGGTACGGCCTGACACCCGACCCGACCGAGGAGGGGCCGAGATGGCCTTGATGACGACGGTGCTCGCCGCGTCGCTGGCCCTGACGCCCGGCGTGAGCACCCTGCACCCCGCGCAGGGCGTGGTGAGCGTGGCCGCGTCCTTCCGGGAGGCCGGCGACGCCGGGTACGGGGCGGTCACCTACGCCCCCGGGTCCGTGCCGCCGGGCAGCCGGATCCGGGTGACGGAGCGGACCGGCGACCACGGCACCTGGATCGAGCTGCGGCTGGAGGGCGTCGAGGCCGACCGGACCTTCGGCGCCCACGTGCACCGGCAGCCGTGCGGGGCGGATCCCGCCGATGCCGGCACCCACTACCAGGACGCCGCCGACCCGGTGCAGCCCTCCGTCGACCCGGTGTACGCCAACCCGCGCAACGAGGCGTGGCTGGACCTGGTCACGGACGCGCGCGGCCACGGCCGTTCGCAGGCGTCCGTCGGCTGGCGGATCCGGGCCGGCGAGGCCCGGTCGGTCGTGGTGCACGAGCACGCGACCGCCACCCTGTCCGGTCATGCGGGCAGCGCCGGCCCGCGTCTCGCGTGCGTCACCGTGCCCTTCGCGTAGGCCGCCGGCCCTGGGAGCGTGCCGGGCGCGGCCCGTGGTCACCGTGCGTGGCGGTGCACCGGCCGGACGGTGCGGAAACGCACATATATGCACGCGGTGTGCCGGATGCGGCCCAACTCCCTCTGATCTAGCTCAAGTTCCCTGTCGCGCACGGGCCTGCGGTCCCACACTTGGGGCACGTTGCCGGAGCTCTCTTGAGGGGATGCCGATGCGGGACAGCCATCGCGGTGAGGCCGAGCGACTGTTGGAACGGGCCGTGGACGAGGAGATGCGGCGGACATCCGGGACGGGCGCACCGGCCGACAGGGATGCGCTGCTGGCGCGCGGCCGCCAGACGCTGGACGCCCTCGCGGCGAGCGCCGCCGACGAGTACGACGCGTACGTACGGGCCCTGGACGAGGCAGCCGCCGGGGAGGAGTCCCTCGGGGAGGCCTTCCGGCGGCAGAACACCTCGACGGCGTTGCTCGTCACGGCCGTGGCGGCGGTCGCGGCCGCCGGCGCGGACCTGTCGCTGGGCGTCGCGACGGGTACGGCCTTAACCGCCGGGGCCGTCACCGGGATCGCCGGCGCGGCCGCCGCGGTCGCCAAGGTGACGGCCCTGCACCTGCCCGCCGCGAACCGCCGGGCCGGCGAACGGGGGCGGCCCGGCGGACCGGAGCAGCTGAGGCTCCAGTGGCTGTCGGCGCTGGAGGTGCGCGGGATACGCCCCTTCCTGGAGCAGCAACGAGCGGTGGCGGCCGCGGCCCGCCAGGCCGCCCGGCAGGTCCCGCGCCCGGCGGGCCCGCAGCTGCGCGGCGGCGACCGCAGTACGGAGGCCCGGCGGCGCAGCGTGCTGGAGCAGTCGTGGGCACAACTCCCGCAGTCCGCGGAACCCTTCACCGGGCGGCGGGCCGAGCTGACCCGGATCGCACAGTGGGTGCGGGCCGCGCGGGCCAGTACGGAGACCCGCCCCGTGGTCGTGGTGCTGCACGGCGAGCCCGGGACCGGCCGCACGGCCCTGGCACTGCGGGCGGCGGACGCACTGCGCGACCAGTTCCGGGGCGCGTGCGTCGTGGACCTGCGGGGCGGCGGCCCGGCCGGTGGCCCCGGCGACGGCCGCGGCGTCGGGGACGCGCCCCTGCCGACCCGGGAGGCGCTGCTGCACCTGCTGAACCGGCTGGGCGCGCCCCGCGAACAGCTGCTGTTCCGCGAGGGGGCCTCGGCGGAACAGCAGGTGCGGAGGCTGGGCGAGCTGTACCACCAGCACCTCCAGGGGCTGCCGGTGACGGTGGTGCTCGACGATGCGGTGGACGCCGAGCGGGTCCGGATGCTGGTGCCGGAGCGGTCGGAGAGCCTGGTGCTCGTGACGGCGCAGCAGCCGCTGGAGCTGCCGGACGTCCGGGCGTGGGTGCACCAGCTACCGGTCGAGCCGCTGGCGGACGCGGACGCGGCGGAGCTGCTGCGCCTCGCGGCGGACCTCCCGGAGGGCACGGCCGTCGGCAGCGGGGACGGCACCCCGTCGGGGCTCCTCGCCGTGGGCGGCGGGCTGCCGCTGGCCCTGCGCGTCCTGGCCCCGGTGGCCGCCTCCGCCCCGGAGGCCCTGGCCGCCGCCGCGGAGGGGGAAACCGGAACCGGGGGAACCGCGGCTCCCGCCCCGGCCCCCGCCCTCCGGCTGGAGCGGGCCCTCGGCCTGGCGTACGCCTGCCTGCCGGAGGAGCGGCGCCGGCTCCTGCGCCGCCTCACCCTGGCCGGCCGGGCCTCGCTCGGCCCGTCGGCCGCGGCCGCGTTGATCGACACGGACCGGGCGGCGGCCGGGCTGCTGCTGCACGATTTGGCGCGGGCGGGCCTGCTGGACCCCGTACGCGGCGAGCGGTTCCGGATGCACGACGCGGTGCGCACGTACGCGGCGGCGCGGCTGGCCGCGGACGAGGACCGCGCCGCGTCCTCGGCGGCGCACGGCCGTCTGATCCGCAACTACGCGCAGCTCGCGGACGCGGTGATCCGGATGGTCGACGGGAAGACCTCGCACCGCGCCGGCCACTTCGGTGGCCACGGCTTCCCCTCCCTCGACGCGGCGCTGCGCTGGCTGGACGAGGAGTCGAGCTTCATCACGGCGGCCCTGCGGCACACCGAGGACGTGGACCAGCAGGCCGTGCTGGACCTGCTGGGCGCACTGTGCGACTTCTGCCTGCTGCGCGGGGACCTGTACCGGCTGGGGGAGATCAACGAGCTGGCGCAGGCGGTGGAGGCGGCCCGCCCGGGCGAGCCGGGGCAGGGCCGGATGGCCCGGTCGGTGCAGTGGCGTACGGGCATCGCGGCGCGGCAGCTCGGCGAACTGGACAAGGCGCGCACCACACTGGCGTCGGTGGTCGACCAGTACCGGGAGGCGCAGCAGGACGCCGGGGCCGGCATGGCGCTGATCTCGCTCGGCATCACGCTGCACCACCAGGGGCAGCTGCGGGAGGCGGCGGCCCGGATCAGGGAGGCGCTGGAGCTGCAGGAGCCGGACAAGCTGGCCGGCGACCGGGCGTGGGGCCTGCACGCCCTGGCCGCGGTGGAGCGGGACCGGGCGCGGCTCGGGGAGGCGATGGCGCTGCTGGAGCAGTCGCTGGCCCTGCACCGGGAGAACGAGAGCGTGCACGGCGAGGCGTGGGCGCACTTCCAGCTGGGGCAGGTGTACCTGCGGCTCGGCGCGGTACCCCGGGCGGAGGAGGAGCTGCGGCTCGCCCTCGACCTGTACGGGCGCACCCGGGACGACCGGGGCCGGGCCTGGGCCCTGACCCAACTGGGGCGGGCCCGCGTGGTGGACGGGGACCCCGGGCCGGCGGCGGAGCGTCTGCGGGAGGCTCTGGCGCGGCACCGGGAGGCGGAGGACGCCCGCGGCGAGGCGTGGACCCTGTACTACCTCGGGCAGGCGCTGGAGGAGGCGGGCGACCTCGACCAGGCGGTCCGGGAACTGGAGCGGGCCCGGACCATGTTCTCCCGGATGCGGGACGTGTACGGGCTGGCTTACGCACGGCACCACTCGGGCCGGGTCACCCGCGACCAGCGGGCGGCGCAGACCGGGAACCTGAAGAACTCCGGCTTCGCCCGGCAACTGCTGGTCGACGCGCGCGCCGACTTCCGGCGGATCGGGCTCGCGCACGGGGAGGCGTGGACCTGCGTCGAGCTGGCGGTGGTCGACGCCGGCAACGAGCGGGTGGCTCAGGCGCTCGACCTGTGCGAGGAGGCGGCCCGGCTGTTCATCTCGTACGGCGACCGGCGCGGGGAGGACTGGGCGCGGTTCCTGCGGTGCACGCTGCTGCCGTACGCCGTGCCGGGTGCGGCGGGCGTGGAGGAGGCACGGGCCGAGCTGGCCCGGCTGGCGGGGTCGCCGCACGCGATGCGGGACGGTCGGCTGGCCGACTGCCTGGACGCGTACGCGGTGGTGCTGGGGCGGGGAGTGGACCCGGCGGAAGGCTGGCAGGCCTGGCGCCTGGCCCTGACCCCGACCCTCCGGTCCCGCGAAACCATGGGCGTCCCGCTGCCGCCGTCGTCCCCCTGACCGCGCTCGGCCCACCCCGGCCGCCGCCGGCCCTCTGACCGCCCGGCTCGCCTTGTCCGCTGCCGTCGGCCCACCTGCCGCTGCGCGGAGCGGTTCCCCACCCCGCCCCTTCCCGAAACCGTGGGCTCCGCCCCCAGCCCCCCGGCGCCTCGAACGCCGGCGGGGTGGAAATTCGAACGGCTCCGGGCAGCGGCACGAACCGGCCCCGCCGGCTCGGCCCGAGCCGCGGCACGCCGGGGCGCCGCCCGGCGGTGGGCGCCATCGGGCGGGCGTCGCCGGGGCTCCGGGACGGAAGACGGCGGGCCCGGCCGCGGCCGGTCAGGCCGTGGCCTGACGGGGCCGGGCGGGGCCGGGCGGGGGTGCGGCCTGACGGGGCCGGGCGGGGCCGGGCGGGGGCGCGGCCGGCGGGGCCGGGACCCGGGCCGGGCCGGGGCTTGTTCCGGCTAGGCCGACGGTGTGGCCCCGGGGGCGGGGCCCGGCTCCGGGGCCTCCTCGAAGTCGACCCGGCCCATGTGCCGGTTCATCGACTTCATCAGCCCCCACACCCCGAGGGCGAGGGCCGCGAAGACGAGGAAGCCCAGGATTCCGGGCGTCACCTTGTTCTTGTCGAAGGTGTCGCCCGCCAGCGGAACGAGCTGGATCAGTGCTGCCTGTGTAGCGCTCATGGCTACGCATTCTCCCGGATGCCCGCGAAGAGGTCGGACTCGGGGAGGGAGGTGTCGACGAGCGACTTGGCGAGCTCGTACTCCTCCGTGGGCCAGACCTCCTTCTGGATCTCCATGGGGACGCGGAACCAGCCGCCGTCCGGGTCGATCTGCGTGGCGTGCGCGATGAGCGCCTTGTCACGGATCTCGAAGAAGTCGGCGCAGGGGACGTGCGTGGTCAGCGTCCGCTCCTTGCGCTCGAACTCCTTCCACCGCTCCAGCCACTCCCCGTAGGGGGACTCCATGCCGCGGGACAGCAGCGCCTCGTGCAGGGCGATGGTGCGGGGCTTGTTGAAGCCCTGGTTGTAGTAGAGCTTCTGCGGCTGGAAGACCGGGCCGAACTCGGCCTCGGGGTACTTCTCGGCGTCGCCGGCACCGTCGAAGGCCACCATCGTGATCTTGTGGGTCATGATGTGGTCGGGGTGCGGGTAGCCGCCGTTCTCGTCGTACGTGGTGATGACCTGCGGCCGGAAGGCGCGGATCTTCTCCACCAGGCGGCCGGCCGCCTCGTCGACGTCCTCCAGTGCGAAGCAGCCCTCGGGCAGCGGGGGCAGCGGGTCGCCCTCGGGCAGGCCGGAGTCGACGTAGCCGAGCCATTCCTGCTCGACGCCGAGGATCTGGCGGGCTTCCTCCATCTCCTTGGCGCGTACTTCGTGGATGTTCTCCTCGATGTACTTGTCACCCTGGAGCTTGGGGTTCAGGATCGAGCCGCGCTCGCCGCCGGTGCAGGTGACGACCAGCACGGGCACCCCCTCGGACACGTACTTGGCCATGGTGGCCGCGCCCTTGCTCGACTCGTCGTCGGGGTGGGCGTGGACGGCCATCAATCGCAGCTGCTCGGTCAAGACAGGATCCTCTGTGATTCGTCAGGCGGACGGCTCCTATAGTGACCGAATCGGGGGGCGGAAAAATTCCGGGGTCGAGCCCGGAATCAAGTGGAACCCGTCATTCTCGGAAGGGACGATCATGAGCACGGTGCGCGAGGGCCTGCCCGAGGGCCGTTACGGCCGGTCGGCGGACGAGCGCGCGGACCGCACGCTGAAGATCGTCGGCTCGGTGCTCGGCGCGGGCCTGCTGGCCGTCGTCGGCTGGATCGGCTGGGGCTACGTCACCGGCAAGGCCGTCAGCGCCGAAGTGATCAAGTTCCAGGTGGTGTCGGACTCCGAGGTGAAGGTGCACCTGGAGGTGCGCAAGGAGGCCTCGGTGACCGGGGTGTGCACCCTGATCTCCCAGGACACCGGCCACGGCGAGGTGGGTCGCGCGGACTTCACCTTCGCGCAGGAGGAGACGCGGGTGGACGAGGTCGTCACGCTGAAGACCACGGCCCGCGCCACTATGATCGAACTGGTCGGCTGCCAGGCGGCGGGGTCCGCGCGCTGACCTTCCGGCCCGGCGGTGACGCCGGGCGGAACGCCGGTGGCACGCCAGGTGCGATCCGGGCGGCACTTTGGTCCCGTTGCTGCTCAGGGGCCCGATGACACACTTCATACACACGGTGTCCTCCCCCTTTTCTTCCCGAATTGTTAGGCTCGTGGTTTCGCCCGCCACCGGCGGACAAGTAGTCCCCTGTACCGACGAGGAGCACCCGTGACCCAGACGAGCGAGAGCGTCACCTGGCTGACCCAGGCGGCGTACGACCAGCTGAAGGCCGAGCTGGACTACCTCTCTGGTCCCGCACGCACGGAGATCGCCATCAAGATCGCAGCTGCCCGTGAAGAGGGCGACCTGCGCGAGAACGGCGGTTACCACGCGGCCAAGGAGGAGCAGGGCAAGCAGGAGCTCCGCGTCCGCCAGCTGACGCAGCTGCTGGAGAACGCCAAGGTCGGCACGGCTCCGGCCGCCGAGGGCGAGGTCGCGCCGGGCACCGTGGTCACGATCGCCTTCGACGGTGACGAGGACGACACGATGTCCTTCCTGCTCGCCTCCCGTGAGTACGCCTCGGACGACTTCGAGACCTACTCCCCGCAGTCCCCGCTGGGCGCGGGCGTGCTGGGCAAGAAGATCGGCGAGGACGCCGAGTACGAGCTGCCGAACGGCAAGACGGCCTCGGTCCGGATCCTCGACGTCAAGCCGTTCACCGGCTGATCGGCCCGGATCCCGCGGGACGACCGGAAGACGCGGCACCGGTGGCCATGACACCGGTGGCCACGACAACGGCGGACGACGTGGCGGAGCCCCCTTCGGATCGGTTCGAAGGGGGCTCCGCCGTTCTCCGGCCGGCTCCCGCCCCGGGCACCCGGCACCCGCTACAGCAGCAGCTTTGGCTCCAGCTCTAGCCGATGACCGCGTACCCGGCGGCGTGCAAGGAGCGCGCGACCTCGGTGCAGTGCTCCGGCCCCTTCGTCTCCAGGTGCAGCTCCACCTCCACCTCCGTCAGCCCCAGCCGCGGGTCGGTGCGTACGTGGCTCACGTCCAGCACGTTCGCGTCCACCACCGACAGCACCCCCAGCAGCCCGGCCAGCGCACCCGGCCGGTCCGCCACCCGCAACCGCAGCGACAGGTAGCGGCCCGCCGCCGCCATGCCGTGCCGCAGGATCCGCTGCAGCAGCAGCGGGTCGACGTTCCCGCCGGACAGGACCGCCACCACCGGTCCGGATCCGTACAGCTCGGGCTCGCTGAGCAGCGCGGCCACCGGGGCGCAGCCCGCCGGCTCGACGACCAGCTTGGCACGTTCCAGGCAGAGCAGCAGGGCGCTGGAGAGCTCGTCCTCCGACACCGTGCGGACGTCGTCGAGGAGCTCGCCGATGATCCGGAACGGGACGTCGCCGGGGCGGCCGACCTTGATGCCGTCGGCCATGGTGATCGGGTTGTCGATCGACACCGGATGGCCCGCCCGGAGCGACACCGGGTACGCGGCCGCGCCGGCCGCCTGCACGCCGATCACCTGCACGTCCGGGCGCAGCGCCTTCACCGCGACGGCGATGCCCGCCGCGAGCCCGCCGCCGCCGATCCCGACCAGGATCGTGCGCACCTCCGGGCACTGCTCCAGGATCTCCAGGCCCACCGTGCCCTGGCCGGCGACGATGTCGCGGTGGTCGAAGGGGTGGATGAACACCGCCCCGGTGCGGTCCGCGTACTCCTCGGCCGCCGAGAGGGTCTCGTCGACGACATGGCCCTCCAGTCGCACTTCGGCACCGTATTCGCGGGTCGCCGCGACCTTCGGCAGCGGCGCCCCGACCGGCATGAACACGGTCGCGTGCACGCCCAGTAGCGAGGACGCCAGGGCCACGCCCTGTGCGTGGTTGCCGGCGCTCGCCGCGACCACGCCCGCCGCCCGCTGCTCGGGCCGCAGGCCGGCGATGCGCACGTACGCCCCGCGCAGCTTGAAGGAGCCGGTGCGCTGGAGGTTCTCGCACTTGAAGTGGACCGGGGAGCCGGTGAGGGAGGAGAGGTGGCGGCTGCCTTCCATCGGGGTGACCCGGGCGACGCCCGAGAGCATCTTCTGGGCCCCCCGGACGTCGTCGAGGATGACGGGAGGGACGGGCTGCAGCACGCGGTAGTTCATGCCGCCAGTCTCGCAGCCCCCACCGGTCACGGGCTGATCGCGCGGTCGTCCCGAGCGGACGGGGCGGACCGTACGGAAGGGGCGAAATCCGGCCATGCGGGACGGCGCGGGTGCTCGGCCCGTACCGTGTCCCGCGCCGGTTCCGTACCGGGCTCGTACCAGTCGTACCAGTTCTCCTACGCGGCGTACGAGCCGCCGCAGGGCCGCGTACTCTGTCCCCCATCCTGTCGGCCCCACGCGAAGAGAGCTCACGGCCATGCCTTCCAACCCGGCCAATTCCGACCTGCCCGCGGCGGCCGAAACACGCCTCGGGGCCGGTCTCCTGGACGCGCTGCAGCACGAGGTGGCCGTCTTCGCGCGCCGCGCCGAGCAGACCCGCCTGGGCGGGGTCGGCCAGGCCCGCAACTCGATGGACCGCGCCGCGTACCTGCTGCTGAACCGGCTCGACCTGGAAGGCCCGATGGGCGTCAAGGCCCTCGCCTGCGGCATGGGCATCGACTCCTCCACCGTCACCCGGCAGGTGGCCCCGCTGGTCGATACCGGGCTGGTCAAGCGCACCTCCCACCCCGAGGACGGGCGCGCGGTGGTGCTCGCGCTGTCCCCGCGCGGGCTGGCGCGGCTGGAGGAGGTCCGGTTGTCCCGGCGCGAGCTGATGGCGCGGGTCACCGACGGCTGGAGCGAGGAGGAACGGAAGGCGTTCACCGGGCTGCTGACCCGCTTCAACGGTTCGCTGTCGGAGCTGATGGGCACCGTGGCGGAGGCCGGCCCCGCCTCCTGAGGCGACGGGCCGTCGGGGACTTGGGGCCGGCCGGCGAAGGAGCCCGCGGGCGGCCCGGACCCGCGGTGTCCGACCCCTTGACCGGGGCGGTCCCCCTGCCCGCACCATATGCCGTGTGGACCACCGAGCGGTGCCCTACGCCGAGTTCGAGGCCTTCGTCGCGGGCGCGGCGGGGCGGCTCCTGCACGTCGCGGCCCTGCTGACGGCCGAGGCCGGTACCGCGTCGGGCGCCGTGTCCTGCGACGGCTGCCCGGCCGCCCGCCGGCTGCTCGCCGGCGCCCTGGCCCGTACGTACGCCGACTGGCACCGGGTGCGCGGCGACGACCCCTACGACCACACCCGCCAGGAGCTGTGCGCCGCCTTCGCCCGCACCGGGCGCCGCCACCACGGCGGCCGGGGCGTCCTCGCCCCGCTTCCCCCGCCGGAACGGCTCGTGCTCGTGCTGTGCGTGTACGAGGGCCTGGCGCACGAGGTCGCGGCCGCGCAGCTCGGGCTGCCGGTCGAGCGGGTGCGGGTGCTGTCCGGGCGGGCCGTGGCCGCGCTGCGGGCCGGGCAGGGGGAAGCCGCATGAGCGTCCCGGACCGCAAGGAGGCCCAGGTCAGACGGCTGCTGGAGGGCCCGTACCCGACGGTTCCGGCAGGGCTCGCGGCCGCCGCCGCGGCCCGCGGGGACCGGCTGCTGCGCCGCCGGCGCATCCTGCGCCGGTTCGGCTGGACGCTGCTGCTCGCGGCGGCGGTGGTCTTCGCGGTGTGGGCCTCGCTGGCCCGACCGTGGGAGGTCCCGCCGAGCGACGTCTCCCCGCCCCTGGAGGGCTGGTAGCCGCCGCCCGGCGGGGACGCCGGACCGCCGGACCGCCCTTAGCCGAGGGCCTGGGTCAGGTCCGCGAGCAGGTCGTCGGCGTTCTCGATGCCGACGGAGAGACGGACCAGGTCCCCGGGGACCTCCAGGGCCGAACCGGCCACCGAGGCGTGGGTCATGCGACCCGGGTGCTCGATGAGGGACTCGACGCCGCCGAGGGACTCGCCCAGGGTGAACAGCTTGGCGCGGTTGCAGACCTCGACCGCCGCCTCCTCGCCGCCGAGGACGCAGAAGGAGATCATGCCGCCGAAGTTGCGCATCTGCTTGGCGGCGATCTCGTGGCCCGGGTGGTCGGCCAGGCCGGGGTAGAGGACCTTGTGCACCTTGGGGTGGCGGGTCAGCATCTCGGCGATCTTCGCCGCGTTCTCCGCGTGCCGGTCCATGCGCACCGCGAGGGTCTTGATGCCGCGCAGCACGATCCAGGAGTCGAAGGGGCCGGCCACGGCGCCCATCGCGTTCTGGTGGTAGGCCAGTTCCTCGCCCAGCGCCGCGTCCGCGGTGACCAGGGCGCCGCCGACGACGTCGGAGTGGCCGCCCATGTACTTGGTCAGCGAGTGCACGACGACGTCGGCGCCGAGCGCGAGGGGCTGCTGGAGGTACGGCGAGGCGAAGGTGTTGTCGACGACCAGCTTGGCGCCGGCCGAGCGGGCGATCTCGGCGACCACGGCGATGTCGGTGATGCCGAGCAGCGGGTTGGAGGGGGTCTCGACCCAGATGACCTTCGTCTTCGGGGTGATGGCGGCCCGTACGGACTCCGGGTCGGAGGTGTCGGCCACCGACCACTCCACGCCCCAGCGGGAGACGACCTTCGCGAAGAGGCGGAAGGTTCCGCCATAGGCGTCGTTCGGGATGACCACGTGGTCGCCCGGGACGAGCAGCGTGCGCAGCAGGCAGTCCTCGGCCGCGAGTCCGGACGCGAAGGCCAGGCCGCGCGTGCCGCCCTCCAGCGCCGCGAGGTTCTCCTCCAGCGCGGTGCGGGTCGGGTTGGCGCTGCGGCTGTACTCGTATCCGCCGCGCAGGCCGCCGACGCCGTCCTGCTTGTACGTGGAGACCTGGTAGATCGGGGGCACGACCGCGCCGGTCAGCGGGTCCGCCGTGTTGCCCGCGTGGATCGCGCGGGTTTCGAAGCTCTGGTGCTCATGGCTGTCGTCGCTCATGGGCAGAGCCTAAAGCCCGTACGGCCGTGCGCCACCCCGCACCCGTGGCCCGGGAAGGGTCGCGCAACGCTCCTGCAACACGGCGTTCGCATTCGCCTCGGCACGGGTCGGTCTGGTTCGCTTGAGGGCATGGAGATTCTGTGGTTCCTGATCGCCGTCGGCCTGCTCGTGGCCGCCCTCGGTCCCTTCATACGGCGCAGGCGGGCCGGCCTGCAGCTGGTTTCACCCGGTAGCCCCGACGCCGCCGACCCCGCGGACTACGGCTTCGCCCTCCAGGAGGAGCTCGACGTCCGGATCCCCGGCCCCGACCGGGACCTGATGGACGCCCTGGCCGTCGTCCAGCAGAGCGGTCAATGGCAGGCCGCCTCCCAACTGCTGGCCGGCACCCCCAAGGACGGGGAGCTGCGCTGGCAGCGGGTCCAGGCCTTCGCCGGGGCGGCGGCACTGGAGCTCTCCCCCGGCGTCCACGGGGAAGTGCCCCCGGGCCGGCCCGGTGTGGGCGCGTCCTGGCTGAAGGCGTGGCGGCTCCAGGCCGAGAAGGACGCGGGCGGCGCGCAGGTGCACGCCGAGCTGCTGGTGCAACAGGCCTGGCGGCACTCGGGCGGCGTCGGCTCCGAGGACCACCGGATCATCCTGGAGGAGGCGCGGGAGGCCTGCCGCAAGGCGGTGCTGCTGGCCCCTGGCGACCCGGTCCCCCACATCACGGAGCTGGCGATCGCACGGGCGCTCGGCTACTCGGAGGCCGAGTTCGACACCCTCTGGGCGAAGATCATCGACGTGGCCCCGAACCACATGGGCGCGCACCTCGCCGCGCTGCACTACTGGTGCGAGAAGTGGCACGGCTCCCGGGAGAAGGCCGATGCCTTCGCCCACGCGGCGGCGGCCCGGGCCCCGCAGGGCTCGCTGCTGGCGGCGCTGCCGCTGTTCGCGGTGTACGAGCACAAGCCCGACCTGGTTCTGACCCCGTTCTGGCAGAGCGCGGTGGTGACCCGGGCGGTGGAGGGCGCGCTGTACGCCGTGCACCAGGCCCGGCCCGACGACCCGATGCTGGCGCACGTCCGGCACATGCTGCTGTCGTTCCTGGTGCCGATGGAGCGGTGGGCGGAGGCCATGGAGCAGGTGCGGCACGTGGACGGCTGCGTCGGTGCCCTGCCGTGGTCGGCGGCGCAGGACCCGGCCGCCGAGTACGCGGTGTTCCGGGCCCTGGCGGTGGCCGGCTACGAGGCCAACGGCGGTTCTCCGGCCACCCTGCCCCACTGACGCACGCGCCCGCACCGTACCGCCCTCTGGCCATAAGGTTGCCGTAAGTGACCATGAGGCCGCATGATCCCCCCGTGGCCGTCGGGCCGGCCGGCGGGTCCGGGCGGGCCCGGCTCCGCCACCGGCCCGCCTCCGACCCGGCGCGGCCGCAGGTGCCGCACGCACCGCACCGCACCGCCGCACCGGCCGGGTCTCCCGCACCCGGCCCCGGCGAACCGCGCGGGCGGTGCACCCGGCGCCACCGCACCGTCTTCACCCCCGGGGGGATCTGTCCCATATGGGCGCTTCACTGCGCGCGTTGCGCGCTCTCGTCCTGCTCTCAGGCTTCTATCTGCTCGGCCTCGTCCTGCTGGCCCTGCTCGCCGGCGTCGATTTCGGCGCGTACGCGGCCGGGCTCCGCGGTTTCGCACTGCTCAAACTGATCGCCGTCACCGGCGTCCTCGCCGTCCCGATCGTGCGCGGCATGATCATGCTCCGCACCCCCGAGGAGGACCCGGTCCCCGGCGTGCCCGTCGGCCCCGAGCAGGAGCCGGTGCTGTGGCGGACCGTCCGCGAGGTGGCGGAGCAGGTCGGCACCCGCGCCCCCGACGAAATCGTGCTGATCGCCGAGGTCAACGCGGCCGTCAGCGAGGACTCCCGACTGCTGGGCCTGCTCCCCGGCACCCGCCGCCTGTACGTCGGACTGCCGCTGATGACCGGCCTCGACGAGATGCAGCTGCGTGCCGTGCTCGCCCACGAGATGGGCCACTACGCCAACTTCGACACCCGCCTCGACGCGCTGATCGCCCGCGGGCACGCCCAGCTCACCCGTACCGTCGCCCACTTCCACGAGCGCGCCGCGGCCAAGGTCGCCAAGGAGCGCGCCCGGCAGGAGAAGCAGGCGGAGAAACGAATCGCCAAGGGCAAGAAGGCCCACGAGGTCGACACCCGCTTCGACGGCGCCACCCACCGCGCCATGGCCAAGTTCTACATGGCGTACGGCCGGTTCTACCTGCGCGCCACCCTCTCCTCTTTCCGCCGCCAGGAGCTCGCCGCCGACCTCGCCTCGGTGAAGGTCGCCGGACGCGACGCCGCCGCCTCCGCGCTGCGCGAGCTCAACGCTCTGGGCCCCGCCCACAAGTTCTACATGGACTCGTACGCCACCCTCGGCCTCGGCGCCGACCTGCTGCCCCGGCCCGGCCAGGTCTTCGGCGGCCTGCGCAGCCTCCTCGACGCCCGCGCCGCCGAACTGGACGACCTGCGCCGCGAGCTGCCCACCGAGCCCACCGACCCGTACGACTCCCACCCGCCGCTCGCCGAACGCGTCGCCCGCATCGAGGCGCTGCCCGACGACGGCCGCGGCCGCACGGACGCCCGCCCCGCGCTGGCGCTCCTCTCGGCCCCCGAAGCGGCCCAGGCCGCGCTGGAGCAGGCCGTGCTGACCCCGGAGGCGCTCGCCCTGGAGCGGGTCGACTGGCCGGACCTGGTCCACGAGAGCATGACCCGGTACGTGGACCGGGGCGCCCAGGACATCCGCGACGCCTTCGCCGCGGAGGGCGCGGGAGCCTCCGCCGACTCGGACCGCGGCCCGGACCTGTTGACGGTCCTCGACGCCGTCGACGCCGACCCGGCCCTGCGCTGGCGCGTCGCCGACCGCTTCCCGAAGTCCGAGGAGGCCGCCGCGGCCACCGGCCGCACCGCCCGTGAGTTCGCCCGCCCCGTCGTCCGACGGCTCCTCAACCAGCTCGTCACCGTAGAGCTAACGGCCCGCGCCACCGCCCGCTGGGAGCTGTCCTGGTCCGACCCGGCCGCACTGCGCTACCCCTCCGAGGAGTTCGAGGCACAGCTGGAATCCGCGCTGGAGGCGGCCACCGCCGACCAGTGCGACACCGAACCCCTGCGGAAGCTGGTGCTCGCCCCGTGATGATCGGACTCGCCATCCTCGGCGTCCTGCTGCTCGCGGGCGCCCTGAAACTGCTGCGCGCCGTGTACTACGTACGCAAGGCGCGCAAACTCAACGCCCGGTCGGACGCCCTGGAGGCCGAGATCGCGGCCACCCAGGCCGCCACCGCGACCCTGGAGGAGCAGACCAAGGCCGAGCAGGCCGCGGCCGTCGTCGCACTCGGTTTCGTCCCCGAGGCCGACCTCGACACCGAGCACGCACAGCCCGTACCCCCGGAGCAGACGGCCGCGCTCGCAGCGGTCCGGGCCGGCGACTGGCAGACCGGCGCCGACTGGATCGACGCCGCCGGAACGGACTGGGAGGAGCGCTGGGAGCGCGTACGCGCCCTGTCCGAGGCGGCCGCCGAGGACGACGCGTGGCTGCTGGCCTGGCAGGCGGCCCGGCCCGGGGACCCGACGGCGGCGGTCGTCGAGGCCGACACGGCCGTGCTGGTCGCGTGGAACGTACGCGGCAGCCAGTCCGGGGCCCGCACCACGCAGGAGCAGTTCCGGCTCTTCCGCGAGCTGCTGCTCAAGGCGGAGCGGACCGCGCACGCCGCCCAGAAGATCGCCGACCCCGCGGACCCCGTCCCGTACATGGTGGAACAGGCCATCGGGATGGGCCTGGGCTACCCGCACGAGCGGTACGAGGAACTGTGGGCGCAGATCACGGCCCGCGCCCCGAAGCTGCTGACCGCGCACACCCACTGCATGCAGTACTGGGCCGCGAAGTGGCGCGGCTCGCACGAGCTGGCCCTCGGCTTCGCCACCGGGGCCGCCACCGGGGCCGCCGCCGGGGCCGAGCCGGGCGAGCTGCTGTCGCTGCTACCGCTGATCGCGTACTTCGAGAACGAGTCCTGGAACGAGGACCTCAAGGCGGAGGACTACTACAAGGAGCCCGAGGTCCGCGCCGCGGTCGAGGCCGCCCTCGCCGACCTCGCCGCGGCCGACCCCGGCGACCGGCGGGCGGTCAAGCTGCGGCACATGCTGGCCTGGATGCTGTTCTGGCAGGACCGGGACGCGGAGGCGGTCGAGCAGTTCCGCCAGATCGACGGCTACATCGGCGCCATGCCGTGGTCGTACCACTCCCAGCCCAAGCGGCGGTACCTGTACGCCCGCGACTGGGCGGTCCGCGTGACCACCGACGCGCAGTAGCGGCCGACGACCACGGGCGGGCCCGGACCTTCTCCACCCGAGGTGGGGAATCCGGGCCCGCCCCCGTCCGTTGAGGGGGGTACCAAGGAGGGAATTCCATGTTCTCGTACCGCCGCACCCCCGAGCTCCCCACCGCCGAGCAGGCCCTCAAGGGCCACGCCGAGCCCCTGTTCGCCCTGCCGCCGCAGCACACCGTCCTCGGCACCCCCCTCGCCGGCCCCTACCCGGAGCACCTGGAGGTCGCGGACTTCGGGCTGGGCTGCTTCTGGGGCGCGGAGCGGAAGTTCTGGCAGACCCCCGGGGTGTGGACCACCCTCGTCGGCTACCAGGGCGGCCACACGCAGAACCCCACGTACGAGGAGGTCTGCTCGGGCCTGACCGGCCACACGGAGGTCGTCCGCGTGGTCTTCGACCCGGCGGCCGTCTCCTACGCCACCCTGCTGAAGCTGTTCTGGGAGTCCCACGACCCCACCCAGGGCTTCCGCCAGGGCAACGACGTCGGCACCCAGTACCGATCCGCGGTCTACACCCACTCCCCCGCGCAGCAGGCGGCGGCCGAGGCCTCCCGCGACGCCTACCAGGAGGTGCTGAACGCGTCCGGCTACGGCGCGATCACCACGGCGGTCCTCCCGGCCGAGGACCGGCCGTTCTGGCCCGCGGAGGCCTACCACCAGCAGTACCTGGACAAGAACCCGGCGGGCTACTGCGGCGTGGGCGGCACGGGCGTCTCCTGCCCCATCGGCGTGGCCACCGCCGACAACTGACCCCGCCCGGACCCGGCGGCACACGGGCTCGCCCCCTTACCGAGCGGCGGTCAAATCGGTCGCGTGAGGCCGCGGGTGTCCGGAGACTGGGGCGGTGGATGACAGTGGGCAGCGGGACGGGGTTGCGGTCAATCGGGCCGTGTGGGACGAGCGGGCGCGGGTGCACGGGACCACGCCCGGGGACCGGTTCTACGACGTCGAGTCGTTCCTCGCCGGCCGGCAGACCCTGTGGGGGCTGGAGCGGGAGCTCGCCGGGGACGTGCGCGGGCTGGACCTGCTGCACCTGCAGTGCCACTTCGGCATGGACACCCTCAGCTGGGCGCGGCTCGGGGCCCGCGTGACCGGGGTGGACTTCTCCCCGGTGGCTGTGGAGCGGGCCCGGGAGCTGGCCGCCCGCGCCGGGATGGCGGAGCGGGCCGAGTTCGTCGAGGCGGACACGCAGGCGCTGCCGGCCGCGCTCGGCGGCCGGTTCGACCTGGCCGTCGCCACGTACGGCGTGTTGTGCTGGATCGGCGACCCGGACGCCTGGATGCGCGGGGCGGCGACCGCGCTGCGCCCCGGCGGCCGGCTGGTCCTGGTCGACCTGCACCCGCTGTACCAGGTCTTCGCCAGCTACGAGCCGCTCGTCGCCGACTGGCCGTACGGCGGCGGGCAGCCGCAGCGGGAGCCGGTCACGGGGACGTACGCGGATCCGGAGCTGCGCACGCAGCCGCGGGAGTCGGTGCAGTACCCGCACGCGCTCGGCGAGATCGTGACGGCCGCGGCCGGCGCCGGGCTGGTCGTGGAGCGGCTCGGCGAGCACACGGAGGCCGAGTCCGACGGCCGGGGCGTCCTGCCGCGGGGGGAGGACGGCAGGTACCGCTTCCCGTTCGGGCGGACCCACCTGCCCGTTCTGTACTCCCTCGTGGCGCGCCGCCCGGCCGCCGCCCCTACAGGGTGAGCTGGAAGACGGCCGTGCCGCGTTCGCGGCGGTAGCCGAGGGCCTCGTTGACGGCGCGCATCGGGGTGTTCTCGTCCGCGACGGTCGTGGCTACGGCCCGCAGGGCGGGGTGGCGGTCCGCCGCCTCGGCGAGCATGCGGAGCTTGACGGTACGGCCGAGGCCACGGCCGCGGTGTCCGGGGACGACCACCGTGTCGTACTGGACGGCGCGCGGGCCGTCGGGGTCGGGCAGCACGAGCTCCGTGTACGCGGCCACCTCGCCCTCCGGGGTGACGGCGGCGACGGTGGTCAGCGCGCCGCCGCGGTCGAGGATCAGCTGCTGGGAGGCGTGCAGGCGCTCCGGGGTCCAGGCGAGGACCTGCTCGTCCATGTCGCCGGCGGGGGCGTCGTCCATGGCGCAGTGGGCCCGGGCCGCGGCGGCGGCCCACGCGTCGGGCACCAGGCCGGGCCAGCAGACGAGCTCGTAGCCGGGCGGGGCGGCGGCCTCCCGGACGGGCAGGGCGCGCCGTGCCTCCGGGACGTCCTGGACGTACCAGGCCATCGGCAGGACGCATCCGAAGCCCAGCGACTCCGCGAAGGCCTGGCCCGGGCCGCCGAGGTCGATCTGGGCGGAGACGGAGGTGCGGCCCCGGGCGAGGAGTTCCTCGCGGACCCGCTCCCACAGGGCCGTGCCCAGTCCCCGCCGGCGCGCCCGCGGACGGACCGTCAGCACGTCGAGGAACGCGGTGTGCTGGTTCTCCGCGTCGCTGAACAGCAGGAGCCCCGCGACGCCGTCCTCGGCCGCCCACAGGGCGGCGCGTCCGCGCGCGGGCCGCACCCGGATCCGTCCGGCCACCTCCACCAGGGAGGGCGCCGGAAGCTGCGGCAGGTCGGCGGCCCGGGCGTCGGCCAGGACCGACCGCCAGGCCTCCGCCTCGGCGTCGGACGGGGGCGGGGTGAGGGCGCGGATCACGGAGTCGGTCGTCATGTGCCGGACCCTAGTTCGGGGACGGGGGCCTTCGCGCGGGAGTTTGCGGTGGTGCGCACGCGCCGGGAACGCCGGATGGCGGGGCACCCCCGAAGGGTGCCCCGCCATCCGCGGGTACGGTCCGGTCCGCCGCGCGGCGGGACCCGGGAGGTCAGGCGGCCGAGCCGGCCTTCCAGTCCGCCCAGCTCATGTTCCAGCCGTTGAGGCCGTTGTCCGGCTTGATGGTCTTGTCCGGGGAGTTGACCACCGTGACGACGTCGCCGATGAGCGAGTTGTCGTAGAACCAGGCGGCCGGCTGGTTCGGGTCGCCCGCGCCCTTGACGTCGTTCAGGCCGACACAGCCGTGGCTGGTGTTCACGCTGCCGAAGATCGAGTCCGCGCCCCAGTAGTTCCCGTGGAGGAAGGTCCCGGAGTTCGACAGCCGCATCGCGTGCGGGACGTCCTTGATGTCGTACTCGCCCTTGCCGTCGGCGTCGGTGAAGCCGACGGTGGCACCGTTCATCCGGGTCTCCTTGAACTTCTCGGAGATCACCATCTGGCCGTTGTACGTCGGGGTCGCCGGGGAGCCCGCCGAGATCGGGATGGTCTTGATGACCGCACCGTCCCGGGTCACCGTCATCTTCTTCGACTTGGCGTCGACGGTGGAGACCTGGCTCCGGCCGATCTTGAAGGTGGCGGTGCGGTTCTGCACGCCCTGGACGCCGGGGGCGCCCTGCACCCCGTCCAGCTGCATCTTCAGCGTGACGGTGGAGTTCGGCTGCCAGTAGTTCTCGGGGCGGAAGTCGAGCCGCTGCTCGCTGAACCAGTGACCGACGACCTCCTGGCCGCTGCTGGAGGAGACGTTGATCGCCGCCTGGACCGCCTTCTTGTCCTTGATCGGCTTGTTGAAGGTGATCGACACGGGCATGCCGACGCCGACGGTCTGGCCGTCCTCCGGCACGAAGGAGCCGATGAAGCTGTTCTCCGGGGAGACGGTGGTGAAGGAGGCGTTCTCGTGGGCCTCCTTGCCGCCGGCGTCCTTGGCGGTCGCCGACAGCGCGTACTTCGTGGAGCGCTTCAGCGGGGCGTCCGGCTTCCAGCTCTTTCCGTCACCGGCTATCTTGCCGGCCACGGCGGCGCCCTCGGAGGTCTTGAGCTCGACCGCGGTGAGCGTGCCGTCGGCGACCGTGACGCCCGTCGTGTCCAGGCCGACGTTGGTCGAGCCGTCCTTCGGCGTGATCGTTATCTTGGCCTTCGACGCGTCCTTGGCGGCGGCCGCGTCGACGTCGGACTGGGACTTGGCGGCGTCCCCGCCGCCCTTCGCCTTGTCGTCGTCTCCGCCGCCGCACGCCGTGAGCATCAGTACGCCGCCGAGCACGGCGGATATGGCCGCCATGGACCTTCGCCGCCGCTTGCTGTCCGTCCTCACACGCCACTCCATCGCTGCTGAACCCCCCGGGGGCATCCCCGGGCAGGGGGACACGCCCCCTGCCTCGCACCAGTCAACGCGTTGACGGCTCGGATCGGTTCCACATTCCGTTTGGATGTGGGCAACCCCACGGTCAGGCGTTGTCGGTCTCTCTGTCGAAGCTCCCATCTTCCTCGTCCAGCTCGTACTCCAGGGACTCGGGGTCGTATTCGACGGGCTCGCTGCTCCAGGAGGCCTGTACGAGCTCCACGCCGGGGATCTCCGCGACGAGGTCGGTGGGGTCGATGAGGTAGGCGAGGGCCTCCGACTCGTCCTCCCGCACGGCCGACTCGGCGTGGCCGCGCTCGTCGTCCGGCATGAACTCGTCGGCCTCGATGTGGTCGAGTGCGGCTCCGGTCAGTGCCTCGGCATCCGGCACCTCCAGCACCAGATCCACGCGAAGCCGGACGTATCGTGATGTGTCAGAAGGGTTCATACGTCGGAGACTAAGCCCGCACGAGCCCCGGGTTTCCCACGACCCGCCCCTTTCCGTAGCATCACCGCACACGGTCAATTCGCTGCTTCCGCAAGGGGGATCGCCCCGTGTCCGCACGCCCGCCCCTGCTCACCTCGCTGGGTGCGACCACCCTCCTCGCCGCTCTGTGGTTCGTTCCGTCCGCGAACGCCACCGCACCCGGGTCCGCGGCCCCCGGCTCCGTCGCGCCCGCCCCCGGGAACACCGGCACCCCCGGCACCGTCACGATGGCCGCCGAAGGCGGGGGCGCCCCCGCCTCCGCGGACACCGCGGACGCCGTCGGCGGGACCGCGCCGTCCGGCCGGGCCGCCACCCTGTCGCTCGCCGACACCGGCGGGATCGACACCACCCCGTACCTGCTGGCCGGCACCCTCTTCCTGGGCGTCGGAGCGGGCTTCGTCACCTTCTCCGTGCGCCGCACCCGCACCCGCACCCCGTAGGCGCGCCGGCACGGGGCGCCCCCGGCAGCGCAACGGCCGGGGGCCGCGCCCCCGGGGTCTCCCGGGAGCGGCCCCCGGCCGTTCCGTTTTCCGCGCCGCCGGACGGGCCGGCCGGGCTGCTCAGGCGAGCGGGCCGGTGACCGCCTCGACGGCCTCGACCAGTCCGCCCGAGCGCACGAACGCGTCGGCGGCAGCCAGATCGGGCGCCAGGAAGCGGTCCGCCCCGGGACCCCCGACACCGGCCGCCCGCGCGCCGGCGATGGCGGCGAGGCTGGCCGGGGCGGCCGTGAGCCCGTGGCGCAGCTCGATGGCACGGGTGGCCGCGTACAGCTCGACGGCGATGATGCGGGTCAGGTTGTCGACGGCGGTGCGGAGCTTGCGGGCGGCCGACCAGCCCATCGAGACGTGGTCCTCCTGCATGGCGGAGGAGGGGATGGAGTCGGCGGAGGCCGGGACGGCCAGCCGCTTCATCTCGCTGACCAGCGCGGCCTGCGTGTACTGGGCGATCATCAGACCCGAGTCGACGCCGGCGTCCTCGGCCAGGAAGGGCGGCAGGCCGTGCGAGCGGTTCTTGTCCAGCAGCCGGTCGGTGCGCCGCTCGGCGATGGAACCGAGGTCCGCGGCCGCGATGGCCAGGAAGTCCAGGACGTACGCGACCGGAGCGCCGTGGAAGTTGCCGTTGGACTCCACGCGCCCGTCGGGCAGGACCACCGGATTGTCGACGGCCGAGGCCAGCTCCCGGGAGGCGACCAGGGCTGCGTGGGCCATGGTGTCGCGGCCGGCACCGGCGACCTGCGGGGCGCAGCGCACCGAGTACGCGTCCTGCACGCGCGGGGCGGACTCCTCCTGGAAGTGCCCGGTGAGCCCGGAGCCCTTCAGGACGGCGGCCATGTTGGCGGCGGAGTCGCCCTGGCCGGGGTGCGGGCGGATGGCGTGCAGCTCGGGTGCGAGGACCTTCTCGGTGCCGAGCAGGGCCTCCAGCGTCAGGGCGGCGGTGATGTCGGCGGAGGTGTAGAGCCGGCGGAGGTCGGCGAGGGCCATGATCAGCATGCCGAGCATGCCGTCGGTGCCGTTGAGGAGGGCGAGGCCCTCCTTCTCGCGCAGCTCGACGGGCTCGATGCCGGCCTCGGCGAGCAGTTCGCCGGCCGGGCGGACGACCCCGTCGGGGCCCTCGGCGTCGCCTTCGCCCATCAGGGTGAGCGCACAGTGCGAGAGCGGGGCGAGGTCGCCGGAGCAACCGAGGGAGCCGTACTCGTGGACGACGGGCGTGATGCCCGCGTTGAGCACGTCGGCCATGGTCTGCGCGACGGAGGGCCGGACACCGGTGTGGCCGGAGGCGACCGTCTTCAAGCGCAGGAACATCAGGGCGCGCACGACCTCCCGCTCGACGCGCGGGCCCATGCCGGCGGCGTGCGAGCGGACGATGTTGCGCTGGAGCTGGGCGCGCAGCTCCGGGCTGATGTGCCGGGAGGCCAGGGCGCCGAAGCCGGTGGAGACCCCGTAGACGGGCTCGGGCTTGGCGGCGAGGGAATCGACGATCTCGCGGGAGCGGGCGAGCGCGTCCAGGGCCTCGGGGGACAGCTGGACCCGCGCGTTGCCGCGGGCGACGGCGATGACGTCCTCGGGGGTGGTCCCGGACGTCCCCACCACGACAGTGTGCATATCCATATTCAGCACCCTACGGACTGAATCACTTCATGTCACTAGTGACATTCACCGGACCTGCCGTCATGCCCGGCCGCGGAAACGGCGCCGCTCACCCGGGGCCTCCTGCTGCGCCGCGTCCGCCAGCCGCACCACGGCGGTGTCCCGCCCGGCGACGACGGGTTCGGCGGAGCGGGCGGCCTTCGCCTTGTACTGGGCGGCGTCGGCCAGCCGGAACAGCCGACGGGAGGACCCCACGGGGCCGATCGGGTCCCCGGTCGACGCGACCCCGCAGGCCACCCCCTCGCCGAGCTCCAGCCTGCCGGCACGGCGGCACAGCTCCTCGGTGACCCGCACCACCTCGTCGGCCGAGGGCCCCACGCTGACCAGGCAGAACTCATCGCCGCCGAGTCGGGCGGCGAGCGCGCCGGGCAGCATGGCCCCGCACAGGCTCAGCACGGACCCGAAGCGCTCCAGGAGCCGGTCGCCGGTGGCGTGGCCGAGGGTGTCGTTGACCCGTTTGAGCCCGTTGAGGTCGCACACCACCAGGCTCACGACGACACCGCCGCGCCGGTGCTCCTCCAGGGCCCCGTCGAGCCGCATGTCGACGGCGCGGCGGTTGGCCAGCCCGGTCAGCGGGTCGGTGAAGGCCAGCCGCCGGGCCTCCTCCAGCCGGTCGCTCTGCGCGAGGCCGGCGGCGAGGACGGCGGCGAGGACGGTCGCGAACTCGGCGTCGTCCCCGTCGAAGTCGGGCAGCCCGTCGTCCCGGGCCACGTACAGCTCGCCCCACGCGCGGCCGCTCAGCACGACCGGCGCCACGACGCAGGTGCCGCGGCCGCGCCGGCGCAGCGTCTCTCCCCGCCGGCCGGGGCGGGCACCGCGGGCGCTCTCGACCCAGGCGTGCGGGCCTCCGCCGCCGACCCAGAGCTCGTGCAGGAACTCGGTGATCTCGGGGAAGTCGTGCACGGGGTACGACTCGTCCTCGGGGAACTCGACCTCGTCCGCGCGGAGCCCGCCCTCGTTCACGAGCACCCGCAGCCGGCCCCGCTCGCGCTCCCAGGCGGAGATCGCGGCGAACGACCCGTCCAACGCCAGCCGCGCCCCCCGCGCGGCGGCCCGCATGCTGTCCCGCGGCGCACCCGCGGCGGCCATGGCCTGCGCCAGGCCCACGACGGCTCGCAGCCGCGCGTCGAGTCCCATCACCCCAGGTTAGGGAGTTTCACCCGATATGCCAGGTCACGCCCGAACCGGACGAGCCGTCGCGGGCCGGCCCGGCCGGCAGGGCACGCCGGCGAGGCGCGCCGACCTCGGTTCCGGGCCCAGCCCCGGGACGGCCGGTCGGGGCGGCAGCGGCCCGCCCCGGGACGGCGGTGCCGGCGGGGGCCGGTCCCTGGCGGTGGTGCCGGGAGGGCCGGGTCCGGGGCGGCCGGGCGACGGCCGGCCGCCTCCGGGACGGCCGTGCGGCTACTGGCCCGGCCAGTTGGGGCGGCGCTTCTCGTTGAACGCCGCCACGCCCTCCGCGCGGTCTCCGGAGAAGGCCACCGTCCGCCAGGCCGCGTCCTCGATCTCCAGGCCGGCCGCCAGGTCCATCCCGTGCCCCAGCCGCAGCGCCTTCTTGGCCGCACGCAGGCCGACCGGGGAGTTCGCCGCCATCCGGGCGGCCAGGGCGAGGGCCTCCTCCCGGTCCCGGCCCGCCGGGACCACCGAGTCGACCAGGCCCAGGGACAGCGCCTCCGCCGCTTCCACCCGGCGGGCCGTGAAGATCAGCTCCGCCGCCCGGGCCGCGCCCACGCGCCGCGGCAGCAGCTGGGTGCCACCGCCGCCCGGGATCACGCCCACGGACACCTCGGGCAGGCCGACCACGGCCGTCTCGTCGGCCACGATCACGTCGCAGGCCAGCGCCAGCTCGAAGCCGCCGCCCAGCGCGAACCCGTGCACCGCCGCGATCGTCGGCATCGGCAGCTCCAGCACGCCCCCGTACGCCCCTCGCGTGGTGGGCCGCTGGCGCACCAGCTCCGCATCGCTGAGGGAGTTGCGCTCCTTGAGGTCCGCGCCGACGCAGAACGCCCGCTCCGCCGTCGAAGTGAGCACCACCACCCGGACCGACGGGTCCGCCGCCAGCTGCGCGCAGGACGAACCGATGGCCCGCGCCATGTCCGTGGACACCGCGTTCATCGCCTTCGGCCGGTCAAGGACCAGCTCCACGACCCCGTCGTCACCGTGCCGACGTACCGCTACGAACTCCGACTCCATCGCCGACTCCACCGACACAGGGCCCTCCCGGTTAACGAACGTTACCCGGGGATCTTAGGCTTCCGCCGCGTCAGCGACCAGGGCTCCACGACCCCCAGCCCGCGCACCGGCCGCTGCCACATCGGCTGGAGCGCGAAGCGGTACGAGCCGCCGCCCACCTCGGCCTCGGCCTCCTTCTCGGAGACCGGCGCCGCGCCCGTGCGGCCCAGCTCCTCGGCCATGGCCCCGTCGACCAGCACCGCGTCCTTCGGGGCTATCGAGGTCAGCCGGCTGGCCAGGTTCACCGTGGTCCCGAAGACGTCGCCCATCCGGGTGGTGACCGTCCCGAAGGCGATGCCGACGCGCAGCTCCGGCATCTGCGGGTCCGATTCCATCGTCTCGATCAGCCGCAGCGCGATCTCCGCCGCCGTCGCCGCGTCGTCCGCCGCGTACAGCACCTCGTCGCCGAGCGTCTTGATCAGTCGGCCGCCGTGCGCCGCGACCAGGTCCGCGGCGTTCGTCTCGAAGGACTCCACCAGCTCGCCGAGCTGCTCCTCCTCCAGGCGCCGCGTCAGCCGCGTGAAGCCGACCAGGTCGGCGAAGCCCACCGCGAGGCGCCGGTCGACCATCTCCTCGTCGTCGGCCGCCTGCACGACGCGGCCGGTGGCCGCGGCCAACTGGCGCCGCCACACGTAGACGAGGAACTCCTCCAGCTCCGGGAGGAGCAGCTCGACCAGCGGGTACGTGACCTCCGTACGGGTCATGCCCGGCTCCGGCGGCTCGGTCAGCCCCTCCAGGAAGGAATCGATCTGCCATTCGGCCAGCCGGGCGGTGGTCTGCCCGGTGGAACGGGCCACCTGCACCGCCATCGGCTCGCTGAGCAGCCCCGCCTCGACCAGGCCGGCGAGCCGGCGCAGCGCGAGGACGTCGGCCTCCGTCAGGGCCCTGGCCTGGCCGATGTCCGCGAAGCCCATGGCCCGCCAGAAGCGGGAGGCGAGCTCCATCGACACGCCCGCGCTGCGGGCCGCCTGGAAGGGGGTGTAGCGGCGCTCGGCCCCGAGGATGAGCTGCTCCAGCCGGATGGCGAGAGGGTCCGCCGTCGGCTGGGCGGTGTGGTCCACCTCGTGGTGGGGGGTGTGCTGGTCCCGCCCGATCGGCGTACCCGGGCTCCCGGGGCCGCCCGGGTTTCCGGGTCCGTGGGCGGACGCGCCGGACTTTGAGTCGTCGACGGTCAAGGGCCGCCTCCTGTCCATTACGTGCGCACTGCCCTGCCGAACCGGGTGATCACCGGCAAGGACCGGGAACGCCTAAACCATACGGCAGGTGTGCCGTAGCTCACTCCCCACTCCCGTTACCTCCGGTGCCCTGCGGCATCGCGGGCCGGTCCGGGACCCGCCGGGCGTGCGCCCCGGGCCGGCCCGGCGTGGTCCCGGCGGGGGCCGGCGGACCGGCCCCCGGACCAGCCCTGACCGGGCCTACCGCGCGGCCCTGAGGTGCACCACGTCGCCGGCGCCGACGGCCTCGTGCACGCCTTCCTCCGTCCGTACGACGAGCCGCCCCTCCGCATCGACCGCTTCGGCCGTCCCGGTGAGCGACCGCCCGCCGGGCAGGTCCGCCCGCACGTGCCGGCCGAGGGTGGCGCACTGCGCCGCGTACGCCTCCTGCAGGCCGCTGGCCGCCGGGTCGCCGCCGGCCTCGCGCCAGTTCCCGTACCACTGCTCCAGGGACCGCAGTACGGCCTTCAGCAGCGGCTCGCGGTCCGTGACGGTCGCCTTGGCCAGGGCCAGCGACCCGGCCTCCGGGACCGGCAACTCGTCCTCGGTGAGCGTCACGTTGAGGCCGATCCCGATGACGATCCCGTCCGCGACGCGTTCCGCGAGGATGCCGGCGGCCTTGCGTTCCTGGCCTTCGACGGTGACCAGCAGGTCGTTGGGCCATTTGAGTGCGGTGTCCACGCCGGCGGCCCGGGCCAACCCGGCCGCCGTGGCCACCCCGGCCAGCAGGGTGAGCCAGCCCCACCGCTCCTGCGGCACGGCCCCGCCCGGCTTGAGCAGGACGGAGAAGAACAGCCCCGACCGGGCCGGCGCGACCCAGCTGCGGTCGAGCCGCCCGCGCCCGGCGGTCTGCTCCTCGGCGACGAGGACGGCGCCCTCGGGCAGCTCGGCGGCCCGGGCGGCGAGGTCGGTGTTGGTGGAGCCCGTACTGGGGACGACTTCGACCGAGGACCACAGCCCTCCCCCGGTGACGAGGGCGTGCTGTAGGGCGGCGGCGTTCAGGGGCGGCCGGTCGAGGTCCGACCAACGACCCGCGGAGGGCCCGGAAGGGGTTGCTCCTGAAGCATCTGATGGCGTCATGCAACCCACAGTAGGTGTGTCAAACGCCGCACTGCCGAGCGCCATGCCCGCCGATACGCTACGCACCAGTAGCCAGCAGTAGTCATTCATTGACCAGGCAGTTGACACCACACAGGGAGCCGCGACCCCGATGTCACAACCGTCAGAGCCGATCGACATCCACACCACCGCGGGCAAGATCGCGGATCTGCAGCGCCGTATCGACGAGGCCACCCACGCCGGGTCCGCCCGGGCCGTGGAGAAGCAGCACGCCAAGGGCAAGCTGACGGCGCGCGAGCGGATCGCCCTGCTGCTGGACGAGGGCTCTTTCGTCGAGCTGGACGAGTTCGCCCGGCACCGCTCCACCGACTTCGGCATGGAGAAGAACCGCCCGTACGGCGACGGCGTCGTCACCGGCTACGGCACCGTCGACGGCCGCCCGGTGGCGGTGTTCTCCCAGGACTTCACCGTGCTCGGCGGCTCCCTGGGCGAGGTCTTCGGCCAGAAGATCATGAAGGTCATGGACTTCGCGCTGAAGACCGGCTGCCCGGTCGTCGGCATCAACGACTCCGGCGGCGCCCGCATCCAGGAGGGCGTCATGGCCCTCGGCATGTACGGCGAGATCTTCCGCCGCAACGTGCACGCCTCCGGCGTCATCCCGCAGATCAGCCTGGTCGTGGGCCCCTGTGCCGGCGGTGCGGTCTACTCGCCCGCCATCACCGACTTCACGGTGATGGTCGACCAGACCTCGCACATGTTCATCACCGGTCCGGACGTCATCAAGACGGTCACCGGCGAGGACGTCGGCTTCGAGGAGCTCGGCGGCGCCCGCACCCACAACGCCACCTCGGGCGTGGCCCACCACATGGCCGGGGACGAGAAGGACGCCATCGAGTACGTCAAGTCCCTGCTGTCGTACCTGCCGTCGAACAACCTCTCGGAGCCGCCCGCCTTCCCGGAGGAGGCCGACACCGAGGTCTCCGACACGGACCGCGAGCTCGACGTGCTGATCCCGGACAGCGCGAACCAGCCGTACGACATGCACACCGTGATCGAGCACGTCGTCGACGACGGCGAGTTCCTGGAGACGCAGTCGCTGTTCGCCCCGAACATCCTCACCGGCTTCGGCCGGGTCGAGGGCCACCCGGTCGGCGTCGTCGCCAACCAGCCGATGCAGTTCGCCGGCTGCCTGGACATCAACGCCTCCGAGAAGGCCGCCCGCTTCGTGCGGACCTGCGACGCCTTCAACATCCCGGTGCTGACCTTCGTCGACGTCCCGGGCTTCCTGCCGGGCACCGACCAGGAGTACAACGGAATCATCCGGCGCGGCGCGAAGCTGATCTACGCCTACGCCGAGGCCACCGTCCCCCTGATCACCGTCATCACCCGCAAGGCCTTCGGCGGCGCCTACGACGTCATGGGCTCCAAGCACCTCGGCGCCGACCTCAACCTGGCCTGGCCGACCGCACAGATCGCCGTCATGGGCGCGCAGGGCGCGGTCAACATCCTGCACCGCCGCACCATCGCCGAGGCGGAGGCCGCCGGCGAGGACGTGGAGGCCGTCCGCGCCCGGCTCATCACCGAGTACGAGGACACGCTGCTCAACCCGTACACCGCCGCCGAGCGCGGCTACGTCGACGCGGTGACGATGCCGTCGGACACCCGTGCGCACGTCGTCAAGGCGCTGCGCCAGCTGCGCACCAAGCGCGAGTCCCTGCCGCCGAAGAAGCACGGCAACATCCCCCTCTAGGTCCGGGAGGTCCAGTCCTGTGGTGATCAAGGTCGTCAAGGGGAATCCGACGCCGGAGGAGCTGGCCGCCGCCCTGGCGGTGGTCCAAGCGCGCGCGGCGGTGCTGGCCTCGGCACCGTCGGGCGCGCCGCGGGTGGCCGACGCGTGGGCGGCGCCCGCCCGGCTGGCGGCGCGGACGCTGCCGCAGCCCGGGCCGCGCGCGTGGGCCCGTACGTACTGGCCCGGCGGGGGCTGATCAGCGTCCCGGCCGGGATCCCGGAGACGGGCCCGGCCGGAAGATGGTGCGATCCGGTGGTGGCGCCTGAGTACCCGTACTCAGGCGCCGCACCGGCCTCCGGGGACAGGATCGGGGCATGCTCTGGTCCGACCCGAAGAACGAGCCGCCCGAAGAGATGCGCGAGACGCAGGCGATGCTCCGGCGGATGACCGTCGTGCTCGTCCTCGCCATGGTGGTCGTCGTCTACGTACTGGGTGTGGGGTTCTAGGCGGCCCGCCTACGATGACGGGCATGACTGCTGCCCAGGCCCCGGCCCACGCCCTCGTCCTCGCGTCCGCCTCCCCCGCCCGGCTGAACCTGCTGCGCCAGGCGGGTCTGGCCCCGCACGTGATCGTCAGCAACTTCGACGAGGACTCGGTCACCGCGGACACCCCGGCGGAGCTGGCGCTGGCCCTGGCCGAGGCCAAGGCGGCCGTGGTGGCCGGCCTGGACGAGGCCGCGGGAGCCCTGGTCATCGGCTGCGACTCGGTGCTGGAGCTGGACGGCGAGGCCCTGGGCAAGCCGGCGGACGCCGCGGAGGCCACGGCCCGCTGGAAGGCGATGCGCGGGCGGGCGGGCGTCCTGCGCACGGGGCACTGCGTGATCGACGCGGCGTCGGGCCGCCGGGTCTCGGCGACGGCGTCGACCACGGTCCGCTTCGGCGAACCGACGGACGCGGAGGTCGCCGCCTACGTGGCGAGCGGAGAGCCGCTGCACGTCGCGGGCGCGTTCACCCTGGACGGACTGTCGGCGCCGTTCATCGAGGGGATCGACGGCGACCACGGCAACGTCATCGGGCTGTCGATGCCGCTGCTGCGCTCCCTGCTGGGCGAACTGGGCGTGTCCATCACGGACTTGTGGGCGTGAGCCCGACCGGCTCCTGACCGCCGTCCACGCGGCCGCTGCGGGCCGGGTGGAGCGTCAGGCTCAGCACGATCAGGCAGAGGATCACCATCGTCGCCGCGAAGGCGCCCCAGCCCACCGCCGAGACGGCGAGGGCGCCGAGCAGCCCGTGGGCGACGGCGGCGGCGATCAGCACGGCGCGGACGAAGCGGCCGGGCGCACGGTCCCGTACGGCGGCCACGGCGAGCAGCACCGCGCACAGCAACAGGAAGCCCCCGATGACCGCCCCCAGCACGTACGTGGCCACGGCCATGACCTCGGGGTCGGAGCCCGCTATGGACATCGACTGGTTGCGCGTGGTGCGGCCCAACACGAAGTGGACCAGGGCGAGCAGCACCCCCTCGGCGGCGAGCGCGGCGGCGGCCAGCCCGGCCACGATTCTGCGCAGCACGGCATCCACGACGCCCCACCCCTCCAAGGCTCACGGGTCACGAGCCCGTTCGACGCCTGGAGGCTACTAACGGGTAAACGTACGGACAAGGGGTGCGCACCCGTTCGTTACGCGGAAGGGTGCGCGACGGCGACCGCGCAAAGAATCTGTGGGCCGTTCGTAGGGAATCCACAAAGAATCGCCGGGGGCCGCTGACCCCGTGGACAGAGACCGTGGCTATCTGACGGGGTTACTGTGCAGTCGGGGATCCCCCTGACCTGGGGCGCCACAAGGACTTTCCGCGCAAGAGGCGACCTCCCTTCACACTCCGTGTGGGCAAGGTCACCTCTGGGGAAGGGTCGAAAGGCCGTGTGGGCAGTCCCTAAACTCAGCTTGTTTCAAGGAGGGAGCCATCGTGCGCAAGGTGCTCATCGCCAACCGTGGCGAAATCGCTGTCCGCGTTGCTCGGGCCTGCCGGGATGCCGGGATCGCGAGCGTAGCCGTCTACGCCGACCCGGACCGGGACGCCCTGCACGTCCGCGCGGCCGACGAAGCTTTCGCGTTGGGCGGTGACACCCCGGCCGCCAGTTACCTGGACATCTCCAAGGTCCTGCAGGCCGCCGCCGACTCCGGCGCGGACGCCATCCACCCCGGATACGGCTTCCTCTCCGAGAACGCCGAGTTCGCGCAGGCCGTCATCGACGCGGGCCTGACCTGGATCGGCCCCCCGCCGCAGGCCATCCGCGACCTCGGCGACAAGGTCGCCGCCCGCCACATCGCGCAGCGCGCCGGCGCCCCGCTCGTCGCCGGCACCCCGGACCCGGTCTCCGGCGCCGACGAGGTCGTCGCGTTCGCCAAGGAGCACGGCCTGCCGATCGCCATCAAGGCCGCCTTCGGCGGTGGCGGCCGCGGCCTGAAGGTCGCCCGCACCCTCGAAGAGGTGCCGGAGCTGTACGAGTCCGCCGTCCGCGAGGCCGTCGCCGCCTTCGGCCGCGGCGAGTGCTTCGTCGAGCGCTACCTCGACAAGCCGCGCCACGTCGAGACCCAGTGCCTGGCCGACAGCCACGGCAACGTGGTCGTCGTCTCCACCCGTGACTGCTCGCTGCAGCGCCGCCACCAGAAGCTGGTGGAGGAGGCCCCGGCGCCGTTCCTCTCGGAGGAGCAGAACGCCGAGCTGTACGCCGCCTCCAAGGCGATCCTGAAGGAGGCCGGCTACGTCGGCGCCGGCACCGTCGAGTTCCTCGTCGGCCTCGACGGGACGATCTCCTTCCTGGAGGTCAACACCCGCCTCCAGGTCGAGCACCCGGTGACGGAAGAGGTCGCCGGCATCGACCTGGTCCGCGAGATGTTCCGCATCGCCGACGGCGAGGCGCTCGGCTACGGCGACCCGGTGCTGCGCGGCCACTCCTTCGAGTTCCGCATCAACGGCGAGGACCCGGGCCGCAACTTCCTCCCCGCCCCCGGCACGGTCACCAAGTTCAACGCGCCGTCCGGCCCCGGTGTCCGCCTGGACGCGGGCGTGGAGTCCGGCTCGGTCATCGGCCCGGCCTGGGACTCCCTGCTGGCCAAGCTGATCGTGACGGGCGCGACCCGCGAGCAGGCCCTGCAGCGCGCGGCCCGCGCCCTGGCCGAGTTCGAGGTCGAGGGCATGGCCACGGCCATCCCGTTCCACCGCGCGGTCGTCGCCGACCCGGCGTTCGCCCCGGCCGACGGCACCCCGTTCCAGGTCCACACCCGCTGGATCGAGACCGAGTTCGTCAACGAGATCCCCGCCTTCGCCGCCCCCGCCGCGGACGAGGCCGAGGAGGAGCCGGGCCGCGAGACGGTCGTCGTCGAGGTCGGCGGCAAGCGCCTGGAGGTCTCCCTCCCGTCCTCCCTGGGCATGACCCTGGCCCGTACGGCCGCGGCCGGCGGCGCCAAGCCGAAGCGCCGCGTGGCGAAGAAGTCCGGGCCGGCCGCCTCGGGCGACACCCTCGCCTCGCCCATGCAGGGCACGATCGTGAAGGTCGCGGTCGAGGAGGGCCAGCAGGTCAACGAGGGTGACCTGGTCGTCGTCCTGGAGGCGATGAAGATGGAGCAGCCGCTGAACGCGCACCGCTCCGGCACGATCGTCGGCCTGACGGCCGAGGTCGGCGCGTCGCTCACCTCGGGCGCCGCGATCTGCGAGATCAAGGACTGACGCGCAGGCCGACGCCCCACGCCTCCCGAACGCCGGCGAGCTGGATCCCCAGCCGCCGGCGTTCGCCGTCTCTCCCCGCCGCAGGGTCCCGTCCCGCGCGCGGACTCCGCCCGGACGCGTTGCAGGGGCTGCGCCCCGCGCTCCCGCGCCTCGAACGCCGGCACGGCTGAAGGACCACCCGGCCCCGGAGGGCCCCCGACCCTCACCCGACCGAACGGGACTCCGCCCCGCGCGGCTGGAACTGCACGACCGGGCCTCTGCACGTGACCCACGGGCCTGGTCCGGCCACGCAGGGCGGCACCCCCGCGCCGCAAGCGCCGGCATAGCCGAAGCGCACCACCCGGCCCCGGAAGCCCCCCGACCCTCACCCAACCGAACGGGACTCCGCCCCGCGCGGCTGGAACTGCACGACCGGGGGCCGACAAGTGGCCCACGGGCCTCGCCCGGCCACGCGGAGCGCTGCCCCGCGCCGCGAGCGCCGGCGCGGCTGGAACCGACCCACCCACCCCGGCCAATCCAGCCCCGCCGGCGTTCGAGGCGCGGGTGTGTGTGGGCGGAGCCCCTGCGGCGGGCCGGGCGATACCCGGTTCCGGGGGAGGCGAGGCCACGCGTGGCATCAGCAGGCTCGGCCAGGGCGACGGCGACGACGGCCGCGGGGCCGCGGCCGGTGGCGGCGCTGGTCCGCGGCGCGCCCGGTCCACGGCGTGGGCCTGCTCCCCGGAGGCAGCGGCCCGACCCGCGGCCCGGCGGGCAGCCCGCCCGGGGCAGCGACGGTGGCCCCGTACGGCCGCGGCCGTGGCCAGGATGACGCCGGAGCCCGGACTGGCGACTGCACGGGGCCGCGGCCGGTGGCGGCGGCCCGGGCAGGGTCAGCGGCGGCCCCGGAGGGGTCAGCGGCGGCGGAGGTCGGCTACGCGGCGGTCGCCCGGCGGCGGCTCCAGCAGGGCGGCGGCCGGGGCGCTGCGGAGTCCGGGACCCCCGCGCCGCTGCACCGGCAGTGGTGCGTCGCGCCGTGGCCGTCGCCCCTGCAGACCACCGCCACCGTCCAGCGGCCCGGCGGCCGCGACCGTCCCGGCCACGGTGATCTGCACGCCCTGGTCCGCGAGCGCCTGCAGCTCCGTGGCCGCCCGGTCGTCGTGCGCCGGCGGCTCGTCCGTCACGAGGCGGGTCATGACATCGGTCGGGACCGTCTGGAACATGGTGTCGGTGCCGAGCTTGGTGTGGTCGGCGAGGACCACCACCTCCGCCGCGGCCTGGACGAGCGCCCGGTCCACGCTCGCGGAGAGCATGTTGGATGTCGACAGGCCCCGTTCCGCGGTGAGGCCGCTGCCCGACAGGAAGGCGCGGGAGACCCGCAGCCCCTGCAGGGACTGCTCGGCGCCACTGCCGACCAGCGCGTAGTTGGACCCCCTGAGCGTCCCGCCGGTCATGACGACCTCCACGCGGTTGGCGTGGGCGAGCGCCTGGGCGACGAGCAGCGAGTTGGTGACGACGGTGAGGCCCGGCACCCGGGCCAGCCGGCGGGCCAGCTCCTGGGTGGTGGTGCCCGCGCCGACGACGACGGCCTCGCCTTCTTCGACGAGGCCGGCCGCGACATCGGCGATGGCGGTCTTCTCGGCCGTCGCGAGATGGGACTTTTGCGGAAACCCGGATTCCCGCGTGAAGCCTCCGGGCAGTACCGCACCGCCGTGCCGGCGGTCGAGGAGTCCTTCTGCCTCCAGCGCCCGCACGTCCCGGCGTACGGTCACTTCGGAGGTCTGGACCACGCGGGCGAGCTCACGGAGCGACACCGCTCCATTGGCCCGCACCATTTCGAGAATCAACTGGCGACGTTCTGCAGCGAACACGAAACTGACAGTAACCCGGGCGACCGTCTGGTTTCAGCTCCTTGCGCCGGAATACCGAAGTTGTCCATAAGGCAGGGCACTTAGTGGTATACGCGGCCGGACGAGTACGTGAACAACCCGCCCCGCACCGGTGCCCTGCCCCAAGTCCCCTTACGGAAAGGGGAGGTTGCGGCCCCGCGGGCCCGGATCAGGCGTCGGTGCCGGTCTTCCGGGTGTGCAGCTGGCGCGCGACCTCGGCGATCGAACCCGACAGCGAGGGGTAAACGGTGAACGCGTTTGCGATCTGCTCGACGGTCAGGTTGTTGTCGACGGCGATCGAGATCGGGTGAATCAGTTCGCTGGCGCGCGGCGAGACGACCACGCCGCCGACGACGATCCCGGTGCCCGGGCGGCAGAACAGCTTCACGAAGCCGTCCCGGATGCCCTGCATCTTGGCGCGGGCGTTGCGCAGCAGCGGCAGCTTGACCACGCGGGCGTCGATGCGACCGGCGTCGACGTCGGCCTGCGTGTAGCCGACGGTGGCGATCTCCGGGTCGGTGAAGACGTTCGAGGAGACGGTCTTGAGGTTGAGCGGGGTCACGGCGTCGCCGAGGAAGTGGTACATGGCGATGCGGCCCTGCATGGCGGCCACGGAGGCCAGGGCGAAGATGCCGGTGACGTCGCCGGCCGCGTACACGCCGGGCGCGGTCGTACGGGAGACCTTGTCGGTCCAGATGTGGCCCGACTCCTTGAGCTTGACCCCGGACTCCTCCAGGTTCATGCCCCTGGTGTTGGGGATGGCGCCGACGGCCATGAGGCAGTGGGTGCCGGTGACGACGCGGCCGTCGGAGAGGGTGACCTCGACGCGGTCGCCGACGCGCTTGGCGGATTCGGCGCGGGCGCGCCCGATGACGTTCATGCCGCGGCGGCGGAAGACGTCCTCCAGGACGGCGGCGGCGTCCGGGTCCTCGCCGGGCAGCACGCGGTCACGGGAGGAGATCAGGGTGACGCGGGAGCCGAGGGCCTGGTAGGCGCCGGCGAACTCGGCGCCGGTGACGCCGGAGCCGACCACGATGAGCTCCTCGGGGAGCTCCTCCAGGTCGTAGACCTGGGTCCAGTTCAGGATGCGCTCGCCGTCGGGCATCGCGTCGGGGATCTCGCGCGGGGTGCCGCCGGTCGCGATCAGCACGCATTCGGCGGTCAGGACCGTCTCGGTGCCGTCGGCGGCGGTGACGATGACGTCGCGGGTGCCGTCGATGCCCTGGGGGCCGCCGAGGCGGCCGCGGCCCCGGATCACCCGGGCGCCGGCCCGGGTGACGGAGGCGGTGATGTCGTGGGACTGGGCGAGCGCGAGGCGCTTCACACGGCGGTTCACCTTGCCGAGGTCCACGCCGATGATGCGGGCGGACTGCTCGATCGGCGGGGTGTCATCGGCGACGACGATGCCGAGCTCCTCGTACGAGGAGTCGAAGTTCGTCATGACCTCGGCCGTCGCGATGAGGGTCTTGGAGGGCACGCAGTCGGTGAGGACCGAGGCCCCGCCGAGGCCGTCGCAGTCGACGACGGTCACCTCCGCGCCGAGCTGGGCCCCCACGAGGGCCGCCTCATACCCGCCGGGTCCGCCGCCGATGATCACGATCCGGGTCACGAAAACTCCGCCTCACGTCTACCCGGCCGAGCGCCGCCCCGGCCGGGGCTTCCGGGGGGTCTCCCCGGGGGATGCATTCCGTGCTCCATTGTCCCGCACGCTTCAAGGTGCTTCTCCCCCGGTCCGCCATCCGTGCGTCCCGGGGCCCGCCGTCCGGGCGTCCCCGGTCCCGCTGTCCGTGCGCTCCCCGGTACCGGGACCGCGGCGTTCCCGGTCCCGCCGTCCGGGCGCGGATTCCGCCGGCATCCGGGCACGCATACTCACCCGCCCCTCCCGTACCCTCGACTGCATGTCGCTCTACGCCGCGTACGCCGGCAACCTCGACCCGCGGCTGATGTCGCGCCGCGCCCCGCATTCGCCGCTGCGCGGAACGGGCTGGATCAACGACTGGCGGCTGACCTTCGGCGGCGAGCAGATGGGCTGGGAGGGCGCCCTCGCCACCGTCGTGGAAGCGCCCCGCCAGCAGGTCTTCGTCGCGCTCTACGACATCGCGCCGCTGGACGAGGACTCCATGGACCGGTGGGAGGGCGTCGGGCTCGACATCTACCGCCGGATGCGGATCCGCGTGCACACCCTGGACGGCGAGGAAGCCGCCTGGTGCTACGTGCTGAACGGGTACGAGGGCGGCCTGCCCTCGGCGCGCTACCTGGGGGAGATCGCCGACGCCGCCGAATCGGCGGGCGCCCCGCACGACTACGTGATGGAGCTGCGCAAGCGCCCCTGCTGAGCGGGTGCCGGAGGATCCGGGGGATCCGGGCCCTCCGGACGATTCGGCGGAAACGACAAGGCAACGATCCGAACACCGTGAGCAGCGCCATCTACGCGCGTAGGCAAACTGCGGCTACGCTCGTCTGCGTGAACGCATCTGTTACCGACCCCCACGCCGCCGCAGACGCCGCCGCCGCGCGTCTGCGCGAGCTCACCGGCGCCGAGACCCACGACGTCGCCCTCGTCATGGGCTCCGGCTGGGCTCCCGCCGCGGAGGCGCTGGGCGCCCCCGAGTCCGAATTCCCCGTCACCGAGCTGCCCGGCTTCCCGCCGGCCGCCGTCGAAGGCCACGGCGGCAAGATCCGCTCGTACAAGATCGGCGACAAGCGCGCGCTGGTCTTCCTCGGCCGCACCCACTTCTACGAGGGCCGCGGCGTCGCCGCCGTCGCCCACGGTGTCCGCACCGCCGTCGCCGCCGGCTGCAAGACCATCGTCCTGACCAACGGCTGCGGCGGTCTCCGCGCGGGCATGAAGCCCGGCCAGCCGGTCCTGATCAGCGACCACCTGAACCTGACCGCGGCCTCGCCCATCATCGGCGCGAACTTCGTGGACCTGACCGACCTGTACTCGCCGAAGCTGCGCGCGATGTGCAAGGAGATCGACCCCACCCTGGAAGAGGGCGTGTACGCCCAGTTCCCCGGCCCGCACTACGAGACCCCGGCCGAGATCAACATGGTCCGCGTCCTGGGTGCCGACCTGGTCGGCATGTCCACGGTGCTGGAGGCCATCGCCGCCCGCGAGGCCGGCGCCGAGGTGCTCGGCATCTCCCTGGTCACCAACCTGGCCGCGGGCCTCTCCGGCGAGCCCCTGAACCACGAAGAGGTGCTCCAGGCCGGCCGCGACTCGGCCGCGCGCATGGGCACGCTGCTGACCCAGGTCCTCGCCCGCATCTGACGGCGGCGGACACCGGACACCGAGCACACGGCACCGTACGAGAGGTAAGGCGGAAGTAGTGCAGGAACAGGACGACCTGATCACCCGGGCCCGGGCCTGGCTGGCCGAGGACCCCGACCCGGAGACGGCGGACGAGCTGGCCGGGCTCATCCAGGCGGGCGACACCGCCGAGCTGGCCGACCGGTTCTCCGGGACCCTCCAGTTCGGCACCGCCGGGCTGCGCGGCGAGATCGGCGCCGGCCCGATGCGGATGAACCGCTCCGTGGTCATCCGGGCCGCGGCGGGCCTCGCCGCGTACCTGAAGGCCGAGGGCCACGCAGGTGGCCTGGTCGTGATCGGCTACGACGCGCGCTACAAGTCCGCGGACTTCGCCCGCGACACCGCCGCCGTGATGACCGGCGCCGGCCTGCGCGCCGCCGTCCTGCCCCGTCCGCTGCCGACGCCCGTCCTCGCGTTCGCCATACGGCACCTGGGTGCCGTCGCCGGCGTCGAGGTGACCGCGAGCCACAACCCGCCCCGGGACAACGGCTACAAGGTCTACCTCGGCGACGGCTCCCAGATCGTGTCCCCGGCGGACGCGAAGATCGCGGCCGAGATCGACCGCGTGACGACCCTCGCGTCCGTCCCGCGCCCGGAGTCCGGCTGGGAGGAACTCGGCGACGAGGTCCTGGAGGCCTACCTGGCCCGCACGGACGCCGTCCTGGACCCGGCCTCCGCCCGCGGCGTGCGGACCGTCTACACGGCCATGCACGGCGTCGGCAAGGACGTCGTCCTGGCGGCCTTCGCCCGGCACGGCTTCCCCGAGCCGGTGCTGGTCGCCGAGCAGGCGGAGCCGGACCCGGCCTTCCCGACGGTGGCGTTCCCGAACCCGGAGGAGCCGGGCGCCATGGACCTGGCCTTCGCCAAGGCCGCCGAGGTCCAGCCCGACATCGTCATCGCGAACGACCCGGACGCGGACCGCTGCGCCGTGGCCGTCCCCGACAACGGCGGCTGGCGCATGCTGCGCGGCGACGAGGTGGGCGCGCTGCTGGCCGCCCACCTCGTCCACAAGGGCGCCACCGGCGTCTTCGCCGAGTCGATCGTCTCCTCCAGCCTGCTCGGCCGGATCGCGGAGGCGGCCGGCGTCGGCCACGAGGAGACCCTGACGGGCTTCAAGTGGATCGCCCGCGTCGAGGGCCTGCGCTACGGCTACGAGGAGGCGCTCGGCTACTGCGTGGACCCCGAGGGCGTCCGCGACAAGGACGGCGTCACCGCCGCCCTGCTGGTCGCCGAGCTCGCCTCGGAACTCAAGGAGCAGGGCCGCACCCTGACCGACCTGCTGGACGACCTGGCGATGGCCCACGGCCTGCACCACACCGACCAGCTGTCGGTCCGCGTGGAGGACCTGTCGATCATCGCCAACGCGATGGCCGCGCTGCGCGCCGAGCCGCCGGCGTCCCTGGCGGGCCTGCGCGTGGTCTCGGCGGAGGACCTGAACCGGGGCACGGAGTCGCTCCCGCCCACCGACGGCCTGCGCTACTACCTGGAGGGCGACTACAAGGCCCGGGTGATCTGCCGCCCGTCCGGCACGGAGCCCAAGCTGAAGTGCTACCTGGAGGTCGTCGTCCCGGTCGCCGAGGCCTCCGACCTGGCGCCGGCCCGCGTCCGCGGCCAGGAAGTCCTGGACGCGGTCAAGAAGGACCTCTCGGCGGCGATGGGCCTGTAGGCCCGCAGCACCGCCCGCGCAGCACTCCGCCCCGCTGGATGACATCC
>NZ_JBHWJJ010000018.1:0-93459 GCF_042732005.1 Streptomyces sp. NPDC059851
CCTTCTCCTACTTACTCTTTTGGTTTTGGAGTGCGGTGTAGGTGTTTTGGTTATCTGGCCCTGCCGGGGGGTCTTGGGGCCCCGGGCCGCTCCACCACCTCCTCGCGTCCCGTATCCGACGCCGACGCCCCACGCCGCCCACTCCGACGCCCACGCCGACGGGAGAGCCCATGCGCCGCCGCACCCGCACGACCCCGCCCTGCCCGCCCGGCCCGCGGCGCCCGCCCGGCCCGCCCGGCCCGCCCCGTCCGCTCCTCGGTCTGCTGGTCCTGCTCGCGGCGTTGCTCCTGCCCGCCGCCCGGTCCCACCCGGCCGTCGCCGCGGACAACGGCACCTGGGGGGTGTTCCCGACTCCGCCGGCCGGCGCAGCGGTGACCGGCCGCGCCTACTTCTTCCACCAGGGGGCGGCGGGCACCACGGTCAGCGACAGCGTGACGGTCGTGAACTCCTCCGACCGGGAGCGGACGTTCCGGGTCTTCGGCACCGACGCCGTGAACACCCCGGTCGGCGGGGCCTTCGCCCTGCTGCCGGTGGACCGCACACCGCAGGACGTCGGCGCGTGGGTGGCGCTGGAGCCGCAGGCCGCGACCACCGTGACCGTGCCGGCACGGGGCCGGCTGGACATCCCGTTCACCGTGCGGGTGCCGCAGGACGCGGCCCCGGGTGACCACGTCGGCGGGATCGTCGCCCTCGGCACCGAGGTGGAGGGCATCCAGCAGGACGGCAAGGTCCAGGTCGGGGTGCAGCGTCAGGTCGGCGCCCGGCTGTACTTCCGCGTGCCGGGGCCGCTGGCGCCCGGGCTGAGCGTGGAGGACGTACGGGTGAGGCGGTCCGCGCCGCTGCTGCCGTGGGTGCAGGAGGCCCGCGCCACGGTCTCGTACGCCCTGGTCAACCGCGGCAACGTGGTGATCGAACCGCGGGTGGCGGTCAGGGCCGAGGGGTTGTTCGGCCGCACGCTACTGGACCGGCCGGCCCGCGAACAGCGGCTGGTGCTGCTGCCCGGGCAGCGGATCGAGCTGACGGAGCCCTGGCCGGACGCGCCGCAGTCGGACCGGGTCACCGTACGGGTCTCCGCAGGGGCAGCGGCCAACCCGGACCTGGCCGCGGAGTCCGTCGTACGGTTCACCGCCGTACCGTGGCCGGCGCTCGCCGCCCTGCTGCTCCTCGCGGCAGCGGCCGCCACCGCCCGCACCCTCCGCCGCCGCAGCAGCAGCACGCCCGCCCCGGACGTCGACCCCGCCCCGGTCCCCGCCCCGGGCCCGGCCCCGACCCGCTGACCGGCGAGACCGGCGAGACCGGCGAGTGATCGCAAGAGCGGAAGCGGTACTGGGGGTCGCCGGGCCGCCCGGCGGCCGGCAAGCGCTGGAACGGCCGAGACCCCCGGCCGTGTGGGCGGTCGGGGGTCTCGACGGGGGAGGTCCGTCAGCGGGCGGGTGTCAGGGGCCGGCCCGCCGGGCGGTCAGTGGTTGCGGGGGAAGCCGAGGTCCACGCCGACCGGGGCCTCCGACGGGTCGGGCCAGCGGGTCGTGACGACCTTGCCCCGGGTGTAGAAGTGGATGCCGTCGTTGCCGTAGATGTGGTGGTCGCCGAAGAGGGAGTCCTTCCAGCCGCCGAAGGAGTGGTAGCCCACCGGCACCGGGATCGGCACGTTCACGCCGACCATGCCCGCCTGGATCTCCAGCTGGAAGCGGCGGGCGGCGCCGCCGTCCCGGGTGAAGATCGCGGTGCCGTTGCCGAACGGGGAGGCGTTGATGAGGGCCACGCCCTCCTCGTAGGTCTCGGTGCGCAGCACGCACAGGACCGGGCCGAAGATCTCGTCGCGGTAGGCGTCGGAGTCGGTGCGGACGTGGTCGAGGAGGGACAGGCCGATCCAGTGGCCGTTCTCGTAGCCGTCGACCGTGTACCCGGTGCCGTCGAGGACGACCTCGGCGCCCTGGTCGGCGGCGCCCTTGACGTACGAGGCGACCTTGTCGCGGTGGGCGGCCGTGATGAGCGGGCCCATCTCGGACGTGGGGTCGTCGCCCGGGCCGATCTTGATCTTCTCGGCGCGCTCGCGGATCTTCTCCACGAGGGTGTCGCCGATGGAGCCGACGGCCACGACCGCGGAGATCGCCATGCAGCGCTCGCCGGCCGATCCGTAGGCCGCCGATACCGCCGCGTCGGCGGCGGCGTCGAGGTCGGCGTCCGGCAGCACCAGCATGTGGTTCTTGGCGCCGCCCAGGGCTTGGACGCGCTTGCCGTTGGCTGCCGCGGTGGTGTGGATGTAGCGGGCGATGGGGGTGGAGCCGACGAAGGAGACGGCCGCCACGTCCGGGTGCTCCAGCAGGGCGTCGACGGCGACCTTGTCACCGTGCACCACGTTCAGCACGCCGTCCGGCAGGCCGGCCTCCTTGGCCAGCTCGGCCAGCTTGTTCGCGGCGGACGGGTCCTTCTCGCTCGGCTTGAGGACGAAGGTGTTGCCGCAGGCGACGGCCAGCGGGAACATCCACATCGGCACCATCGCCGGGAAGTTGAACGGGGTGATGCCCGCGACCACGCCGAGCGGCTGGCGGATGGCGGCGACGTCGACGCGGTTCGACACGGACGTCGACAGCTCGCCCTTGAGCTGCGTGGTGATCCCGCAGGCCAGCTCGACGATCTCCAGGCCGCGCGCGACCTCGCCGAGGGCGTCCGAGTGGACCTTGCCGTGCTCGGCGGTGATCAGCTCGGCGATCTCGTCGCGGTGGGCGTCGAGCAGCGCCCGGTAGGCGAACAGTACCTTGGTGCGGGCGGCCAGCGAGGACTGGCCCCACGTCTGGAAGGCCTCCTTGGCGGTCTGCACGGCTGCGTCGACCTCGGCCGTGGAGGCGAGGGCGACCTGGGTGGTGACCTCGCCGGTGGCGGGGTCGGTGACCGGGCCGTAGTTCCCTGACGCGCCCTCGACGGTCTTGCCACCGATCCAGTGGTTGACGGTCCTCATTGCCTTTGCTCCTTCACAGATGGCGACGTCGCTGAGCGGCTTGCCGGTCGTACTCCTCGCGTGCCCGGACCGCTGCCGCACGGGTCGCGGTCTCGGCCACAGGAACATCCCACCACGCCTGTGCGGGGGGCGGGCCCGACACAGTGTCTGGTGTTCGGGTCTGTGCGTAGACACATGTGGGACGGTCGGCCTCCCGCGCTTCGGCGAGGGCTTTGCGCAGGTCACCGACGGTGTGGGTGCGGATCACGGCCATGCCGAGGGAGGCGGCGTTGGCGGCGAGGTCCACCGGCAGGGGCGGTCCTGTGTACGAGCCGTCGCCCGCCCGGAAGCGGTACGCGGTCCCGAACCCCTCGCCGCCCACGGCGTCGGAGAGGCCGCCGATGGAGGCGTAGCCGTGGTTGTCGAGGATCACCACCTTGATCGGGACGCCCTCCTGCACCGCGGTGACGATCTCGGTGGGGTTCATCAGGTACGAGCCGTCTCCGACGAGCGCCCACACCGGCCGGCCGGGGTCGGCGAGGGCGACGCCGAGGGCGGCCGGGATCTCGTAGCCCATGCAGGAGTAGCCGTACTCGACGTGGTACTGGTGCGGGGAGCGGGCCCGCCAGAGCTTGTGCAGGTCGCCGGGGAGCGACCCGGCCGCGTTGATGACCACGTCGGTGTCGTCGACCACTGCGTCGAGGGCGCCGAGGACCTGGGCCTGGGTGGGGCGGGCCGTGTCGTCGGGGCTGTGGAAGGCCTGGTCGACCAGGGCCTCCCAGTAGGTCTTGGCCTTGCGGTACGTCTGCTCGTAGACGGGGTCCACGCGGTGGCCGGCCAGTTCGGCGCGCAGGGCGTCCAGGCTCTCGCGGGCGTCGCCGACCAGGGGCAGGGCGGCCTGTTTGTGGGCGTCGTACGGGTCGAGGTTGAGGCCGAGGAAGCGGACCCCGGGGTCCTGGAAGAGGGTGGAAGAGGCGGTGGTGAAGTCGGTCAGCCGGGTGCCGGCGGCGATGACGAGGTCGGCGGCGCGGGCCAGGTCGTCGGCGGTGGCGGTACCGGTGTGGCCGACGGCTCCCACCTCGGCGGGGTGGTCGTGGCGCAGCGCGCCCTTGCCTGCCTGGGTGGCGGCGACGGGGATGCCGGTGGCCCCGGCGAAGTCCCGCAGGGCGTCCTCGGCAGCGCTGTGGTGGATGCCGCCGCCGGCGATCAGCAGGGGGCGGCGGGCGGCGCGGACCGCTTCTGCGGCGGCCCGCAGCTCGGCGGTTCCGGGCCGGGGCCGGCGTACGGTCCACACGCGCTCGGCGAAGAACTCCTCGGGCCAGTCGTGGGCCTCCGTCTGGACGTCCTGCGGCAGGGCCAGGGTCACCGCCCCGGTCTGCACGGGGTCGGCGAGGACCCGCATGGCCTGGAGTGCGGCCGGGACGAGGGCCTCGGGGCGGCTGATCCGGTCGAAGTGGCGGGAGACGGGCCGCAGGGTGTCGTTGACGGACACGTCGCCGGCGTAGGGCACCTCCAGCTGCTGCAGTACGGGGTCGGCGGGCCGGGTGGCGAAGGTGTCGCCGGGCAAGAGGAGGACGGGGATCCGGTTGATGGTGGCGAGGGCCGCGCCGGTGACCAGGTTGGTCGCGCCCGGCCCGATGGAGGTGGTGACGGCGTGCGCGGAGAGCCGGCCGCTCTGGCGGGCGTAGCCGACGGCGGCGTGCACCATGGCCTGCTCGTTGCGCCCCTGGAAGAAGGGCATGTCGGGCCGGCCGGTCTCCAGGAGGGCCTGTCCGATGCCGGCGACGTTCCCGTGTCCGAAGATCCCCCAGGTGGCGGCGACCAGGCGTCGGCGGCGGCCGTCGCGCTCGGTGTACTGGCGGGTGAGGAAGCGGACGAGGGCCTGGGCGACGGTGAGCCTCATCGGGTCTGGTCCTCCGCTCGGTAGAAGGGCAGTCGGGGATCCACGTCCTGGTCGGGCCAGGTGTCGCGGATCCAGGCGTGGTCGGGGTGGTCGCGGATCAGCCACTCCCGCGCCCTGTCCGGCCCCGCCATCACGTTGAGGTAGTACATGTCGTGTCCGGGGGCGGCGATGGACGGCCCGTGCCAGCCGTCGGGGATGAGGACCGCGTCGCCGGTCCGCACCTCGGCGAGGATGTCGGTCTTCCCCGCCGGGGAGGGGCTGACACGTTGGTATCCGAGGCCGGGCGTGTCCCCGTGCGGGGCGATCTCGTAGTAGTAGACCTCTTCCAGGCGGGACTCCCGGCCGGGGTCGTGCTCGTCGTGCTTGTGCGGCGGGTACGAGGACCAGTTCCCGCCGGGGGTGAGCACCTCCACCGCGATGAGCCGGTCACAGACGAAGGCGTCGGCGGCGGCGAAGTTGTTGACCTGGCGGGAGCAGCGGCCCGCGCCGCGCAGTTCGACGGGAACGTCGGCGGCCGGACCGTACCGGGCGGGCAGCACCCGCTCGCAGACGGCGCCGGCCAGGGCGAACCGGCCTCCCTGCGGAGCGGTGACGGTGCTGCGGCTGCCGCGCGGCAGGTACGCGAAGTCGCTGACGGAGTCGAAGACGGAGGCACGGCCGCGCAGTTCGAACGCGATGCTGCCGTCCTCGGCTGCGAGGGGGCCCGGCCGCGGCACCGACTCCGGCTCCCGCTCCCGCTCCGGCTCCCGCTCCGGCTCCGGATCCGGCTCCCGCTTCGACTCCGGCTCGCGGCCCTCGGACGAGGCGGCGGCCCGGGACGGGGGCGCGGCCGGGGACGCACAGCGGACCGCCGCCGGGCCGCCCGCGAGCGGCAGGACGATCCACTCGCACTCCCCCGCCTCGTGCTCGTACGTCCCGCCGGGGTCGAGGGTCAGGATGCGCAGCCGGGCGTGCGGCAGCGCGTGGTCGGTCAAGGCCGTCACCCGAGCACCTCCTCGATCTCGGCGGGGAACGGCATCGCCGACGAGCAGGCCAGCCGGGAGGCGACGATGGCTCCGGCCGCGTTCGCGTACCGGAGCACCCGGGGCAGGTCCCAGCCCTCCAGCAGGCCGTGGCACAGCGCGCCGCCGAAGGCGTCGCCGGCGCCCAGCCCGTTGACCACCTCCACCTCCAGGGGGGCCACCTCGGCCACCGTCCCGTCGCGGTGGACGGCGAGGACGCCGTCGGGGCCCCGCTTGACCACGGCCAGCTCGACCCCGGCCGCCAGCAGCGCCCGTGCCGCCGCGTGCGGATCGGACTCGCCGGTCGCGACCTCGCACTCCTGTGTGTTGCCGACGGCCACCGTGGCCATGGCCAGGGCCTGCGCGTAGGACTTCGCCGGGTCCTCCTCCCACAGCATCGGCCGCCAGTCCAGGTCGAAGACGGTGGTCCCGGCCTTGGCCCGCGCTTCGAGTGCGGCCAGCGTGGCGGCCCGGCTCGGCTGTGCGCTCAGGCCCGTCCCCGTCATCCAGAACACCCGTGCCGCCCGCAGTGCGGCCGGGTCCAGCTCGTCGGGCCCGATCTCCAGGTCCGGCGCCTTCGGTAGGCGGTAGAAGTACAGGGGGAAGCGGTCGGGCGGGAACACCTCGCAAAACGTCAGCGGGGTGGGGTAGGCGGCCACTTCGGCCACCCAGCGGTCGTCGACCCCGAACTGCCGCAGCTCTGCCCGCAGGTACGCGCCGAACGGGTCCGCGCCGGTCCTGCTGATCAGCGCTGTGCGTCGGCCCAACCGGGCCGCGGCGACGGCCACGTTGGCGGCGGATCCGCCGAGGAACTTTCCGAAGGTGTCCGCCTCCGCGAGCGGTACGCCCGTTCTGAGCGGGTAGAGATCCACCCCGATCCGCCCCATGGTGATGAGGTCGAAAACGACATCCTCCGCTGTGGTCACAGCCTGGTCCTCCCGCTCGTCCCGCACCCTAAGGTGGCCGTCATGACGTCCTCCCCGCCCGCGTTGACCCGTATCCGCATCGGTTCGGCTCCGGATTCGTGGGGTGTCTGGTTTCCCGACGATCCGCAGCAGACCCCGTGGGACCGCTTCCTCGACGAGGTGTCCGCGGCCGGGTACGAGTGGATCGAGCTCGGCCCGTACGGCTACCTCCCCACCGATCCCGCCCGTCTCGCCGACGAAACGGGCAGGCGGGGCCTGCGCGTCAGCGCGGGCACCGTCTTCACCGGACTCCATCACGGGCCCGCCGTCTGGGAGCAGACCTGGGAGCACGTGTCGCGGATCGCGGCGCTGACCGCGGCCATGGGTGCGGAGCACCTGGTCGTCATCCCCTCCTTCTGGCGGGACGACAAGACCGGCAAGGAGCTGGAGGACCCCGTGCTCAGCGCCGCGCAATGGCGCGAACTGACCACGCAGACCGAGCGCCTGGGCCGGGAGGTGCGGGAGCGCCACGGGTTGCGCATCGTGGTCCACCCGCATGCCGACACGCACCTCGACACCCCCGGGAACGTGGCCCGCTTCCTGGACGCCACCGACCCGGACCTGGTCTCCCTCTGTCTGGACACCGGGCACTACGCGTACTGCGGCGGCGACAGCGTGCGGGCGATCGAGGCGTTCGGCGAGCGGATCGGCTACCTGCACCTGAAGCAGGTCGACCCGCGGATCCTCGCCGAAGTCGTCGCGGAGCAGCTGCCGTTCGGCCCGGCCGTGGCCCGGGGCGTGATGTGCGAGCCGCCGGCCGGTGTGCCCGCCCTGGAGCCCGTGCTCGCCGCCGCCCAGCGGCTCGGTGTGGACCTCTTCGCCATCGTGGAACAGGACATGTACCCCTGCCCGCCCGACCGGCCGCTGCCGATCGCCCGCCGCACCCGCGCCTACCTCCGCTCCTGCGGCGCCCGTTGACCACCGGACCACTGGCTGCCGCACCCCCGACCGCCTGACCGCTGACCGCCCGCCTGAAGGGAAAACGACATGAGCACGCTCGGCATCGCCGTCATCGGGACCGGGAAGATGGGCGCCGACCACGTCCGCCGGATCGGGCGGACGGTCGGCGGGGCCCGGGTGACGGCCGTGGCCGACCCGGACGGGGACCGGGCCAAGGAGGCCGCCGCCGGCCTGGAAGGGGTGACCGTCCACACGGACGCAGCGGCCGCGATCTCCGCGCCGGGGGTGCAGGCCGTCCTGATCGCCTCTCCCGGGGAGGCGCACGAGGAGGCCATCGGGCTCGCCCTGGAGCGGGGGCTGCCGGTGCTGTGCGAGAAACCGATGACCCCGGACGCGGCGGGGGCGCTGCGCGTGCTGGAGGCCGAGCAGCGGCTGGGCCGGCGCCTGGTCCAGGTGGGGTTCATGCGGCGGCACGACGCGGAGTACGAGGAGCTCAAGGGGCTGCTGGACGCGGGCGGGATCGGTCGGCCGCTGTTCCTGCACTGCCGGCACCGCAACGCGGTCTCCCTGCCCTTCTTCACCAGTGACAGCCTGATCAACGACTCGCTGGTGCACGAGGTCGATGCGACCCGCTGGCTGCTGGGGCAGGAGATCACCGCGGTGTCGGTGTTCTCCCCGCCCCCGACCTCGGCGGCCCCGGAGGACCTGCACGATCCCCGCTTCGTCCTGATGGAGATGGCCGGCGGGGCCATCGTCGACGTGGAGGTCTTCGTCAACTGCGGCTTCGGCTACGAGGTCCGGTGCGAGGCGGTGGGCGAGGCGGGCAGCGCCTCCATCGGCGAGCCCCGGGCGATGACCGTCAGGCGGGCGGGGACCCGCTCCGGAGCGATCCCGCAGGACTTCACCGTGCGCTTCGCCGACGCCTACGACCGTCAGCTGCGGCGTTGGGTGGCCGCGGCCGCGCGGGGCGGGGTCGCCGGACCCGATGCGTGGGACGGCTACGCGGCGGCGGCCGTCTGCGAGGCCGGGGTCGCGGCCACGCGCAGTGGTGTCCGGACCCCGGTGGAGCTGGTGGAGCGGCCGGCCCTGTACCGCTGACCGGCGGCCCGCCCCCGCGTACCGGCCTCCGACCGATCCTTCCGGGCTCCACCGCCCCCGGGCTCCGCCCCGGGGTGCCCCCGGGCGTACCTCCTGTCCCCTGAGTCCCCCACGACTCACGCATGTCCGGATCCCGCGGATTTTCCGTCACAGGCATTCGACAACCCCTCCCCCGTCGTCCCGCTCCGTCGTTCCCCGGGCACAACCCGAGTGATCGTCTGTGTCCACGCGCCGGCTCCCCCGACGGCCTCCCGGCCGGCCCGGCACGTGGACGAGGAGGTGTCGTCGATGAGCGACGGACAGCTGTGGTCGTACAAGGAGATCGCCGCCCACATCCGCGTCCAGCCGGATTCGGTCCGCTCGTACCGCAAGCACGGACTGCTGCCCCCGCCCGACCACGTCGAGGCCGGCAAGCCCTACTGGTACGCCGACACGATCCGGGCGTGGGTGGCCCGCCGCCCCGGCAATCGGCGCCGCGACACCTGACCCGGGCGCCGGCGGCCCGGTGGCGTCGGCCTGGAAAACGCCGACGCCTCTCGCATTTATACCCCCAGGGGGTATAGTCTCTATGTGTCGGGAGGACGGTGGAGTGACGGCCTCCGCACCACCACCCCTTCCGGCCGCACCGGACGCACCTTCGAAGAGGAGAACGACATGACCGCCGAGACGGACACCCGGACCACCACCGTCTACCGGGTGACGGGCATGACCTGCGGGCACTGCGAGGGCGCGGTGACCACCGAGCTCTCCGCCCTGCCGGGCGTCACCTCGGTCAAGGCCGTCGCCGCGACCGGCGAGGTCACCGTGGTCTCCGCCGCGCCGCTCGCCGACGAGGACGTCCGCGCCGCCGTGGACGAGGCGGGTTACGAGCTCGCCGGCCGCGCCTGAGCAGCCCCACGCCAGCACAGCACCGCCAGAACTCCAGAACCTCCAGCACCTCCGCAGCACCCGACCGGGCCGTACCTCCAGCTCATACTGGATCCGTACGGCCCGGATCCCCCTTGGAGCCGGATCATGAGCATGAGCACGAGTACGAGCGGCAAGAGCAGCAGTACGGTGCACGACGGACCCATAGCGGCGGCGCCCGCCGACACCACCCGGGTCGAACTGACGATCGGCGGGATGACCTGCGCCTCCTGCGCGGCCCGCATCGAGAAGAAGCTCAACCGGATGGACGGCGTCAGCGCCACGGTGAACTACGCCACCGAGAAGGCCCACGTCGCCTACGCCTCCGGCACCACGGTGGCCGACCTGATCGCGACCGTCGTCAAGACCGGGTACACCGCGGAGGAGCCCCCGCCGCCCCAGCCCGAGCCCGAGTCCGAGCCCGAAGCGGAAGCCGAGGCCCGGGCCGGGGTCGGGGCCGGAGCGCCGAAGCGGGCGGCGGCGGACCCCGAGACCGCCGCCCTGCGCCAGCGACTGCTGGTCTCCGCCGCGCTCGCGCTGCCCGTCGTCCTGCTCGCCATGGTCCCGGCCCTCCAGTTCGACAACTGGCAGTGGCTCTCGCTCACCCTCGCCGCGCCCGTGGTCGTCTGGGGTGCCCTGCCCTTCCACCGGGCCGCCTGGACCAACGCCCGCCACGGCGCCGCCACCATGGACACCCTCGTCTCCGTGGGCACCCTCGCCGCCTTCGCCTGGTCCCTGTGGGCCCTGTTCTTCGGCCACGCCGGAATGCCGGGCATGCGCCACGGCTTCGACTTCACGATCTCCCGCACCGACGGCTCCTCCACCATCTACCTGGAGGTCGCCGCCGGCGTCGTCAGCTTCATCCTGCTCGGCCGCTACCTGGAGGCCCGCTCGAAGCGGAAGGCGGGCGCCGCCCTGAAGGCCCTGATGGAGCTCGGGGCGAAGGACGTCGCCGTGCTGCGCGACGGCCGGGAGGTACGGATCCCGGTGAGCGCCCTCGCGGTCGGCGACCGGTTCGTCGTCCGCCCCGGCGAGAAGATCGCCACCGACGGCACCGTCGTCGAGGGCAGCTCCGCCGTGGACGCCTCCATGCTGACCGGCGAGTCGGTCCCGGTCGAGACCGGGGTCGGCGACTCCGTCACCGGCGCCACCGTGAACGCCTCCGGCCGCCTCGTCGTCGAGGCCACCCGGATCGGCGCCGACACCCAGCTGGCCCGCATGGCCAAGCTCGTCGAAGAGGCGCAGAACGGCAAGGCCGAGGTGCAGCGCCTGGCCGACCGGATCTCCGGGATCTTCGTCCCCGTCGTCCTGCTCCTGGCCCTCGGCACCTGGGTCGCCTGGCTGCTCACCACCGGCAACCCCACCGCCGCCTTCACCGCCGCCGTGGCCGTACTGATCATCGCCTGCCCCTGCGCCCTGGGCCTCGCCACCCCGACCGCGCTGATGGTCGGCACCGGGCGCGGCGCCCAGCTGGGCATCCTGATCAAGGGGCCCGAGGTGCTGGAGTCCACCCGCCGGGTCGACACCGTCGTCCTCGACAAGACCGGAACCGTCACGACGGGCCGGATGGCCCTGGCCGGCGTGCACGCCGCCGAGGGCACGGACGAGGCGGAGTTGCTGCGGCTGGCCGGCTCCCTGGAGCACGCCTCCGAGCACCCGATCGCCCGGGCCGTCGCCGCCGGTGCGGCCGCGGGGGTACCGCCGCACGGAGTCGGGGGGGCCGGCGCCCTGCCGGTACCCGAGTCATTCGAGAACCTCGCCGGACTCGGCGTCCAGGGCGTCGTGGAGGGCCGCGCGGTCCTGGTGGGCCGCCCCCGGCTGCTCGCCGACCGGTCGATTCCGCTTCCGAACGACCTCGCCCGGGCCAAGGCGGCCGCCGAGGCCGCGGGCAGCACCGCCGTCCTGGTGGCCTGGGACGGCGCGGCGCGCGGGGTCCTGACGGTGGCCGACGCGGTCAAGGAGACCAGCGCGGAGGCGGTCTCCCGGCTGCGGGCCCTCGGCCTCACCCCGGTCCTACTGACCGGCGACAACCGGGCCGTGGCCGAGACGGTGGCCCGCGAGGTGGGCATCGACGAGGTGATCGCCGAGGTGCTCCCGCAGGACAAGGCCGATGTCGTACGGCGGCTGCAGGCCGAGGGGCGTACGGTCGCCATGGTCGGCGACGGCGTCAACGACGCGGCAGCGCTCGCCCAGGCAGACCTGGGCCTGGCCATGGGCACCGGTACGGACGCCGCGATCGAGGCGAGCGACCTGACCCTGGTGCGCGGGGACCTGCGGGTGGCGGCGGACGCGATCCGGCTCTCCCGCCGGACCCTCGCCACCATCAAGGGCAACCTGTTCTGGGCCTTCGGTTACAACGTGGCGGCGCTGCCGCTGGCCGCGGCCGGCCTGCTCAACCCGATGATCGCAGGGGCTGCGATGGCGTTCTCCTCGGTTTTCGTGGTGACGAACAGCCTGCGTCTGCGATCCTTCCGCTGAGACGCCCCTCCTCATTCTGTGCACACTTCCTTCACAGGAGACGCAGATCACAGAATGACAACGTAACCATTGGGCCCCGCAGTGGGTCTAATGGGGCGATGCCGGAACGTCTTGGGGGACGTTCGCCGGGGGTCTTGGGGGACGTCCGTGGCATCGGCCGGCCGGGACGCGTGCTCAACGGGGTGCTTTGAGCGGCCCTCCCGACCCGTACGGGTCCCGGCAGACACCCGACCGGAGCGCACCCGGCCTGCGCTCCTCGCCGACACCCGGCTCGGATCCCGTGGGGGGAATCCGGTGCCGGGGAAAGGGAAAGCGCCCCGTCCGTCGACCCGTGGGGGGATCGACGGCGGGGCGCTTTTCGCTGTTCGGGCCGGAAACCGGATGCGCGGCCCGCCCGCCGTACCGGGCCGGCCGCGTACGGCCGGCCCGTCGGATCGGGGCCGCTCGGACCGGGGCCGACCGGGGCCGGGGCCGCTGGGGTCAGCGGGCCTCGACCGGCACGAAGTCGCGCTCGACGACACCGGTGTAGATCTGGCGCGGGCGACCGATGCGGGAACCCGGCTCCTTGATCATCTCGTGCCACTGGGCGATCCAGCCGGGCAGGCGACCGAGCGCGAAGAGCACGGTGAACATCTCGGTCGGGAAGCCCATCGCGCGGTAGATCAGACCCGTGTAGAAGTCCACGTTCGGGTACAGGTTGCGCTGGACGAAGTAGTCGTCGGAGAGCGCGTGCTCTTCGAGCTTCAGGGCGATGTCGAGCAGCTCGTCGGACTTGCCGAGGGCCGAGAGGACATCGTGCGCCGCAGCCTTGATGATCTTCGCGCGGGGGTCGAAGCTCTTGTAAACGCGGTGGCCGAAGCCCATCAGGCGGACGCCGTCCTCCTTGTTCTTCACCTTGTTGATGAAGGAGTCGACGTCGCCGCCGTTGCGCTGGATGCCCTCCAGCATCTCCAGCACGGACTGGTTGGCGCCACCGTGCAGCGGGCCCCACAGGGCCGAGATGCCGGCGGAGATCGAGGCGAACATGTTCGCCTGCGAGGAGCCGACCAGGCGGACCGTGGAGGTGGAGCAGTTCTGCTCGTGGTCCGCGTGCAGGATCAGCAGCTTGTCGAGCGCGGAGACCACGACGGGGTCGAGCTCGTACTCCTGGGCCGGCACGGAGAAGGTCATGCGCAGGAAGTTCTCGACGTAGCCGAGGTCGTTGCGCGGGTAGACGACCGGGTGGCCGACCGACTTCTTGTAGGCGTAGGCCGCGATCGTCGGCAGCTTGGCCAGCAGGCGGATCGTCGAGAGGTGGCGCTGCTTCTCGTCGAACGGGTTGTGGCTGTCCTGGTAGAACGTCGACAGCGCGCTGACCACGGAGGACAGCATGGCCATCGGGTGCGCGTCGCGCGGGAAGCCGTCGTAGAAGCGCTTGACGTCCTCGTGCAGCAGGGTGTGCTGGGTGATCTCGTTGCGGAACGACGCGAGCTGGTCGACGGTCGGCAGCTCACCGTTGATCAGCAGGTAGGCGACCTCGATGAAGGTCGAGCGCTCCGCCAGCTGCTCGATCGGGTAGCCGCGGTAACGCAGGATGCCCTGCTCACCGTCGAGGTAGGTGATCGCGGACTTGTAGGCGGCGGTGTTGCCGTAGCCGCTGTCCAAGGTGACGAGCCCGGTCTGGGCCCTCAGCTTCGAGATGTCGAAGCCCTGGTCACCGACGGTGCTCTCGACCACCGGGTAGGTGTATTCACCGTCCGCGTACCGGAGTACTACAGAGTTGTCGCTCACGTCATCCCTCACCGACGTAGTGCCTCTTCTTCGAGGTGCCCTGACTTCCTCTACCTTCCCCCATCTGGCGCAGGAGAGTGCACTCGGGGTCGGCGTAAGGCATTTTGGCGGCACTGAGTGCCGTCAACCTGCTTATCCTGCCCCCTCCGCGCCGAATGCGGAAACCCTAGGCCGTGTTTCCCACCGGTATGCGGCCGGACAGCCTAGGGGCGACCGCCGTGAACCTCCTGCCTGCAGAAACCGTACGCACCGCCTGGGCCAGGGCTTTCCGGGACCCGACCAGGACGACCAGCTTCTTCGCCCTCGTCACCGCCGTGTAGAGCAGGTTGCGCTGGAGCATCATCCAAGCCCCGGTGGTGACGGGGATCACGACCGCCGGGTACTCGCTCCCCTGGGACCGGTGGATGGTGACCGCGTACGCGTGCGCCAGCTCGTCCAGCTCGGAGAACTCGTACCCGACCTCCTCATCTTCCTCCGTCCGCACCGTCAGGCGCTGCTCGACGAGGTCAAGGGCGGTGACCACGCCGACCGTGCCGTTGAAGACGCCGTTCGCGCCCTTCTCGTAGTTGTTCCGGATCTGGGTGACCTTGTCGCCGACCCGAAAGACCCGACCGCCGAACCGCTTCTCCGGCAGGTCCGGCCGGGCCGGGGTGATGGCCTGCTGGAGCAGGCCGTTGAGGGTCCCCGCCCCGGCGGGGCCCCGGTGCATGGGCGCGAGGACCTGCACGTCGCGGCGCGGGTCGAGGCCGAACCGGGCCGGTACGCGGCGGGCGGCCACGTCCACGGCGAGCCGGCCGGCCTCCTCGCCGTCCTCCTCGGCGAAGAGGAAGAAGTCCGGCAGCCCGTCGGTGAGGGGCGGTAGGCCGGTGTTGATCCGGTGGGCGTTGGTGACCACGCCCGACTGCTGGGCCTGCCGGAAGATCCTGGTCAGGCGGACCGCGGGCACCGGGCTGCCGTCCGCCAGCAGGTCGCGCAGCACCTCCCCGGCGCCGACCGAGGGCAGCTGGTCCACGTCCCCGACCAGCAGCAGGTGCGCTCCCGGCGCCACCGCCTTGACCAGCTTGTTCGCCAACAGCAGGTCCAGCATCGACGCCTCGTCGACCACGACCAGGTCCGCGTCGAGCGGCCGGTCCCGGTCGTACGCGGCGTCCCCGCCCGGCTTGAGCTCCAGCAGCCGGTGCACGGTGGAGGCGTCGGCCCCGGTCAGCTCCGAGAGCCGCTTCGCGGCGCGGCCGGTGGGCGCGGCGAGCACGACCTTGGCCTTCTTGGCCCGGGCCAGCTCCACGATCGAGCGCACGGTGAAGGACTTGCCGCAGCCCGGCCCGCCGGTGAGGACGGCGACCTTGCGGGTGAGCGCCAGCTTGACGGCCTCGCGCTGCTCGGGCGCCAGATCGGCCCCGGTGCGCCCGGCCAGCCAACCCAGGGCCTTGTCCCAGTCCACCTCCCGGAAGGACTCCATCCGGTCGTCCTCGGCGTTCAGCAGCCGCCGCAGCTGGCCCACCAGGGACAGCTCGGCCCGGTGGAAGGGAACCAGGAAGACGGCGGTGAGGTCCGGCCCGCCCTCCGGGTCGGGCACCGATTCCCGGACGACGCCCTCCGGGTCGGCGGCGAGTTCGGCGAGGCACTCGATGACCAGCCCGGTGTCGACCTGGAGCATCTTGACCCCGTCGGCGATCAGCCGCTCCTCGGGGAGGAAGCAGTGGCCCTGGTCGGTGGACTGGGACAGGGCGTACTGGAGCCCGGCCTTGACCCGGTCCGGGCTGTCGTGCGGGATGCCGACGGCCTGCGCGATGCGGTCCGCGGTCAGGAAGCCGATGCCCCACACGTCGGCGGCGAGGCGGTAGGGCTGGTTCTTCACCACCGAGATGGAGGCGTCGGCGTACTTCTTGTAGATGCGCACCGCGATGGAGGTGGACACGCCCACGCCCTGGAGGAAGACCATGACCTCCTTGATGGCCTTCTGCTCCTCCCAGGCGGCCCCGATCATCCTGGTCCGCTTGGGGCCGAGGCCGGGTACCTCGACGAGCCGCTTCGGCTCGCTCTCGATGACGTCGAGGGTGTCGGTGCCGAAGTGCTCCACGATCCGGTCGGCGATCCTCGGGCCGATGCCCTTGATCAGGCCGGAGCCGAGGTAGCGGCGTATGCCCTGGATGGTGGCGGGGAGCACGGTGCGGTAGTTCTCCACGGTGAACTGCCTGCCGTACTGGGGGTGGGAGCCCCAGCGGCCCTCCATGCGCAGCGACTCGCCGGGCTGGGCCCCGAGCAGCGAGCCCACGACCGTCAGCAGGTCGCCGCTGCCCCGGCCCGTGTCGACCCGGGCGACCGTGTAGCCGTTCTCCTCGTTGGCGTAGGTGATGCGCTCCAGCACCCCCTCGACCACCGCCAGTTGCACCGCCCCGTTGGTTGTCATGGCACGAAGTTACCGTCCGCCTCGGACAGCCCGGCAGACCTGTGGACGACCGCCCCGCCCCGGCCGCGGCAACGGGCCGCGGACGGCCGCGACACCAGAAGGGGGCCCGGCCTCCCCGGCCGGACCCCCTCACGGTTACCCCTCCCTCGCCGGACTTCCCGATCCCCCCAGATCCCTCCCCGGAAGTGCCGACGCACCGTACGACCCACCTGTGCGCCCGGGGGTTGCACCCCGAATTCGGAACTTTACGTTTCCATTACCTCGGGCCGGTCCCGGGCGCCTCCGCAAGGCCCGTGGGCCGCCGCGAACCAGGAGTTCCGCCCACGCCCCCGCACGCTACCCTCGGCGCCATGGACACCTCCGGCGGACAGGTACGGCTGCGGGATCCGGAACCCGGCGAGCTGGGCTGGATCGTGCAGCGGCACGGCGCGCTCTACGCCGCCGAATACGGCTGGAACACGGACTTCGAGGCACTGGTGGCCCGTATCGTCGCGGACTTCGCGGAGGACCACGACCCGCAAGCGGAGCGTGTCTGGATCGCCGAGCTCGACGGCCGTCCGGTCGGCTCGGTGATGTGCGTCCGCGAGGACGGACCGCCCGGCACGGCCCGGCTGCGCCTGTTGCTGGTGGAGCCCGAGGGCCGCGGGCACGGCATCGGGGCCCTGCTGGTCGACACGGTCGTGGAATTCGCCCGGTCGGCCGGCTACCGCGAGCTCGTGCTGTGGACCAACGACGTGCTGACCTCGGCCCGCGCCCTCTACCAGCGCGCCGGTTTCACCCTGGTCGCCGAGCGGCCGCACCGCTCGTACGGGGTCGCCCTCACGGGCCAGGACTGGCGGCTGCCCCTGCAGGAGGATTCCCCGCGCTGACGGACGACGGCGACGGGAACGACGACGGCGACGGGGACGGGGACGGGGACGGCACCTGCTCCGCCGCCCCGGCGTGCCCTCCCGAACGGCCCGGCCCCGCCCCGGTCCGCGGCCGGGCCGGGGCCAGTGAGGTCAGCGCGACCCCGCCCACCAGCAGCACCGCCGCCACCCAGCGCGGCCCCGACACGCCCTCGTCCAGCACCAGCGCCGCCGAGGACATCCCGAACACCGGCACGAGCAGCGAGAACGGCGCGACGGCCGAGGCCGGGTAGCGCCGCAGCAGGTACCCCCAGGCGCCGAAGCCGAACACGGTCGAGATCCAGGCGACGTACGCGATGACGCCCACCCCGGACCAGTCCAGGGCCCGTAGCGCGGCCAGGTCCCGCTCGGGCCCCTCCAGCAGCAGCGACAGCACGAGCAGCGGCAGCACGGGCACGGTGCACACCCAGACCATGAAGTTCAGCGCGTCGGGTGGGGCCGCCTTGCGGGTGAGCACGTTGGACACGCCCCAGCAGGCGGCGGCCGCGACGACCAGTGTGAAGCCGAGCACCGGCCCGGAGGCGCCCCCGTCCGCGGCGGCCACGGCGATCCCGGCGAGCGCGACGGCCATGCCGGCCAGCCGGACCGGGCCGGGCCGCTCCCGCAGCACGGCGGCGGCGAGGACGGCGGTGAAGACGGCCTGGACCTGGAGGACGAGGGAGGACAGCCCGGCCGGCATCCCGGCGGCCATCCCCGTGAACAGCAGGCCGAACTTGGCGATGCCGAGGGCGGCGCCGACGCCGAGGACCCACTTCCAGGCGACCTTGGGCGGTCCGACGAAGAAGACCGCGGGCAGTGCGGCGGCGAGGAAGCGCAGGGCGGACAGCAGCAGCGGCGGGAAGTGGCCGAGCCCGATCTGGATGACGACGAAGTTGACGCCCCAGACGGCGGCGACGAGTACGGCGAGGGCCGTGTGAACGGGACGCATGCACCGAGCATCCGCGCCGCCATGATGTAGCACCAGCGCGGATCTCTTCCGTAATGGATGAAGCAGTGCTTACGGTTGGAGCATGCTCGACCTGTCCCGGCTGCGCGCCCTGCACGCCGTCTCCGTCCACGGCTCCGTCGCGGGCGCGGCGGCCGCCCTCGGGTACACCCCCTCGGCCGTCTCCCAGCAGATCGCCAAGCTGGAACGGGAGACCCGCACCACGCTGCTGGAGCGGCGCGGGCGCGGGGTCGCGCTGACCGAGGAGGCCTGGCACTTGGCCCGTACCGCCCGCGAGCTGCTGGCGATCGTGGAGCGGGCCGAGACCACCCTGGAGGAGCGCCGCGGGCAGCCGAGCGGGCTGCTGACCGTGGCCGCCTTCGCCTCGGCCGCGCGGGGCCTGCTACCCAGTGTGCTGGCGGACCTGGCGCGCCGTCATCCCGCTCTGGACGTACGCCTCACGGAGGTCGACCCCCATCTGTCGGTGGACCTGGTCGCCCGGGGGGTGAGCGACCTGGCGGTGGCCCACGACTGGGACATCGCCCCGCTGCCCGCCCCCGAGGGCGTCGAGCAGGCCGTGATCGGGGATGACCTGTGCGACCTGGTGGTACCCGAGGGGCACCCGTTCACCACACGGGCCGTCATCCGCAGGTCGGACCTCGGCGACCAGCGGTGGGTGTGCCAGCCGCCCGGCCGGGTCTGCCACGACTGGCTGGTACGGACGCTGCGCACGGCCGGCTTCGAGCCGGACATCGCCCATGTGGCCGAGGAGAACCACACGATCGTCGCCCTGGTCGCTGCCGGGCTCGGGGTGGCCGTCGTCCCCCGGCTGGGCACCGGCGCACTGCCGACCGGCGCGGTGGCCGTGCCGCTCGAACCGGGCCCCGTACGCAGGCTGTACGCCCTCTGGCGGACCGGAGCGGCCCGCCGGCCGGCGATCACGGAGGCCGTACGCACCTTGCAGGAGCATTGGGCGGCGGGAGCCGCAGCCCGTCCGGGGGACCCCGGACGTGTCGACGGCGGCGGGAGCGCGGCCCCGCAGTAAGGTCCGGCGCGTGCCGAACCACGCCTCCCGCCGGTCCCTGCTCGCCGCGGCCGCCGTGGCCGCCGCCGCAGCCACCGGGGCGGTCTCCTACGCCCTGGGCAACTCCTCCGGGGCCCCCACCCCCTCCGGTCCCTCGGGTCCCTCCGGCGGCTCCAGGGGCTCCGGGGCCGCCCGCCACGGCGACGCGCGCCCCGGCGACCGGGCTCCCGGCCCGGCTCCCGACCGGGCCGAACTGCGCCGCGTGGTGGCCGGAATGAGCCTGACCGAGCAGGTCGGGCAGCTCTTCGTGTCCCGGGCGTACGGGCGTTCCGCGACGGAACCCGACCCGGCCGACGCGGAGAAGAACCTGTCCCACTTCGGGGTGCGGACCGCCGCCGAGCTGATCTCCCGCTACCACCTCGGCGGGGTCGTCCTGTTCTCCTGGGCCGGCAACACCCGCGACCCGCAGCAGATCGCCGACCTGTCGGCCGGTCTCCAGCAGGCGGCGGCGGTCACGGGTGCGGGGATCCCGCTGATGCTCTCCATCGACCAGGAGCACGGCGCCGTGGCCCGGGTCGGCAAGCCCGCGACCCTGCTGCCCGGGGCGATGGCCCTGGGCGCGCACGGCGGCAAGGCGTCGGCCACCGCCGAGGCCCGGCGGGCGGCGCGCATCGCGGGCACCGAGCTGGCCGCGATGGGCATCCGGCAGGACTACGCGCCGGTGGCCGACGTGAACGTGAACCCGGCCAACCCGGTGATCGGCGTCCGGTCCTTCGGGTCCGACCCGAAGGCGGTGGCCGCCCTGGTCGCCGCCCAGGTGCGCGGCTACCAGGGCGCCGGGGTGGCCGCGACGGCCAAGCACTTCCCCGGCCACGGGGACACCGAGACCGACAGCCACGTCGGGCTGCCGGTGATGCGGCACAGCCGGGCCCGGTGGGAGGAGTTGGACGAGCCGCCGTTCCGGGCAGCGGTGGAGGCGGGCGTGGACGCCGTGATGACGGCGCACATCGTCTTCCCCGCGCTCGATCCCTCGGGGGACCCGGCGACCCTCTCGCGGCCGATCGTCACGGGCATCCTGCGCGAACGCCTCGGCTTCCGCGGGGTGGTGGTCACCGACGCCCTCGACATGGCCGGCGTCCGCCAGAAGTACGGGGACGACCGGGTGCCGGTGCTGGCCCTCAAGGCCGGCTGCGACCAGCTGCTGAACCCGCCGGACCTGGGACTCGCGTTCCGCAGCGTGGTCGCCGCGGTGGAGGCGGGCGAGCTGACGCAGACCCGGATCGCCGAGTCGGTACTGCGGATCCTGGAGCTCAAGGCGCGCCGGGGCCTGTTCGACCGGCCGCAGACCACTGCGGGCCGGGTGGACGGGGCGGTGGGCACGACGGCCCACCTGGCCGCCGCTGACGAGATCGCGGCGGGTACGACGACCCTGCTGGCCAATCCCGTGAAGCTGTTGCCGCTGGACCCGTCGGCCGCGCCCGCGCTGCTGGTCACCGGTACCGACCCGGCCTCCCCCAGCGGTACGACGGGTCCCCCGACCGTGGTCCTGGCCCGGGAGTTGACCGCCCTGGGCTGCCGGGCGACGGCGGTGCCGCCGGGCAAGGCGGTGGCCGCGGCTGCGGGCCGTGCGGCGGTGCTCGTGTGCACGTACAACGTGCCGGAGGGGGACGGTCCGCAGCAGAAGCTGGTGGCGGACCTGGTGGCGACCGGGGTGCCGGTGGTCGTCGTGGCGATCCGGAACCCCTACGACCCGGCCCGGCTACCGGGGTGCGCGGCCGAGCTAGCCACCTACACCTGGACGGACGTGGAGATGCGGGCGGCTGCCCGGGTGATCACCGGTGCGACCCGGCCGGCGGGCCGGCTGCCGGTCCCGGTGCCGGGCCGCTACCCGCTGGGCCACGGGCTGGCGTACGACTGACCCCGTACGCCGGCCCGCGGCCCGCGGCCCGGGCGGTCGTTACGGCCGCAGCTGCGGTTCGCGCTCCAGGTCCTTCTGGTCGAGCTGGGCGTCCGGCTTCGCCAGCGGCGCCGCCCGGCCCGCGTCGAGGGCCGCGGCGGTCGGGACGACCCCGGCCCACTGCAGGATCCGCTGCGTGGCCAGCGCCTTCTCGCCCTCCTGGAGCTTGGAGACGTTGGCCCCGTGGTTGGCGCCGGGTGCGGTCATGACGTAGCTGTCATGGGTCCCGTAGCCGAGGCGGAACGGTTCTGCGCCCCACGGGTCGTTCTGCCCGTACACGAAGAGCATCTGGTGGGCGTTGTTCTTCACCCACTTGTCCACGTCCGCCATGGCCCCCGGTTGGAAGGTCATGGGGATGTCGCGCGGCACGAAGTTGCGCGGCGGCTGGTAGCCGTACCGGGTCAGGCCCTTGAGGTGCGGCTGCTTGATGTCCGGCGACCCGAGCTGCGTACCGGCCTGGTAGTAGTACGGCGTGTACGTCTCCAGGCCCTGGTCGGCGTAGGCGGAGAAACCGGAGATTGCGTCGACCGAGTCCCAGATCTCCTGGTCGGTGGCGGACTTGGCGTCCGCGGGGACGGTGCCGCAGTCGGAGAGCATGCTGTACTGCCAGAACGCCCACACGTAGTCGAGGACGACGGCCTCGTAGGCCATGTCGAGGTTCCCGACGGTGTTGAAGGTCCAGCCGTTCTGGGCCGCGGCGGCCGCGTACTTGGCCTCCAGCGGCTCACGGCGCACGAGCGCCTCCCGCTGGACGGCGTTCAGCTTGTCGCGGCACTCCTTGGTGCCGACCTTGGCGAAGAACCGGTCGTAGGCCGAGTCCTCGTCGTTGACCACGTCGTTGGGCGCGACGTACGCGACGACGCCGTCCATGTCGCGCGGGTAGAAGCGCTCGTAGTACGTCGCGGTCATGCCGCCCTTGCTGGCGCCGGTGGCGAGCCAGTTCTTCGGGTACAGCTTCTTCAGCGCGGTGAAGATGCGGTGCTGGTCGCTGGCCGCCTGCCAGATGTCCAGCTTCGACCAGTCCGCCGGGTCGGGGCGGGACGGGTTGAAGAACCGGTACTCCATCGACACTTGGTTGCCGTCGACGATCGTCGTCGGCTCGGCGCGCCGCGGGTTGGTGTTGACGTTGTAGCCCGAGGTGTAGAACACGGTGGGCCGGGAGACGTCCTTGTGCAGCAAGGTGATGCGCTGCTTGAAGGTGCCCTTCCACGGTTGCCGGTGGTCGATCGGCTGTTCGTAGTTCAGTACGAAGAAGCGGTAGCCGGGGTACGGCTTCTCCTCGATCAGGCTCATGCCCGGAATCGCGAGGATCTGGTCCTTGATGTCCGTGGCGGCGTCCTGTCCGGCGATGGCCGGCTCTGCGGCGGTGGCCGCCTGAGCCGTGAAGCCGGTCGTGCCCAAGGTGCCGATCAACACGACGAGCGGCAGCAGCCGGCCAAGCGTCTTGCGCATTCACCCTCCCCTTGAGTTCACTGCGGTCCCACGTGAACCTAGCGGGGTCAACACGCCGCTGAACAGACCTAGTTGGGCCTCACCCTCAGCACAGGATCCAGCCGGATTCGGCGGATCCGACCCCGACGCTCCCCTTTACATACACACAGCGGTTGATCGCACCGACAGTGACAGGTCCGGCATATCGGGTGAATCGCCCGATATCGCGGACCGGGACCCCGCCGCGCGGCTGGATGCTCACCGTCATCGGCCGGCGCTCGCCGGGATCCCGGGCGAGGGCGACGGCGCAGGCCCGGGTGCGCGTCTTGAAGATGCGCACCTCTCCCGCGTGGAACGGCAGCGTCTTGACGAGCTGTCCGCCGCAGCCGCCCTCGGCGGCCCGGGCCGGCGGGGCCACCAGCAGTCCCCCCAGGCAGAGCACGAGCACCGCCGACGACACCCCCGCGCGGACGACCCCCCGGCCGCCCCGCTTTCCTCCGCGCATCACACTGCCCCCCCGGTCGATCGTGCGTACTTATATGCGTCATACGTACGTCCGTACGACGCACGTGGCCCCCGGAAGGTTGCGCGCTGCAAGATCCGGGGGCCGGGCGGAAGGGAGTCGCCCCGTGCCGGGGTCTCGGGCCGACCCGCGCGGGGGCCTCAGGCCGCCGCGCGCTCGTCCTCACCGACGAAGGTCCGCCACAGGACGGCGTACCGGCCACCCCGGGCCAGGAGTTCGGCGTGGGTGCCGTCCTCCACCACCCGGCCGCGGTCCATCACCACGACCCGGTCGGCACGCGCGGCCGTGGTCAGCCGGTGCGCCACCACCAGGGTGGTGCGCTTGCCGGAGAGCCGGTCGGTGGCCTGGTTGACCTGGGCCTCCGTGGCCAGGTCGAGGGCGGCGGTGGCCTCGTCGAGCAGCAGCACGTCCGGGTCGACGAGCTCGGCGCGGGCGAGGGCGATCAGCTGGCGCTGGCCGGCCGAGAGGTTGCGGCCGCGTTCGGCGACGGTGTGCAGGTAGCCGCCGTCGAGCGTGGCGATCATGTCGTGGGCGCCGACCGCGCGGGCCGCCGCCTCGACCTCCGCGTCGCTCGCGTCGGGCCGACCGTAGGCGATCGCGTCGCGCACCGTACCGGCGAACAGGTACGGCTCCTGCGGGACCACGCCGAGCCGGCGGCGGTACGCCGTCAGGTCGACCTCCCGCAGGTCGACGCCGTCGGCGGTGACCCGACCGCCGGTCGGATCGTAGAACCGGGCCACCAGCTTCACCAGCGTGGACTTGCCGGCCCCGGTCTCGCCGACGAACGCGACGGTCTGGCCCGCCGGTATCCGCAGGCTGATCCCGGTCAGGGCCTCGCTGCCCTTCTCGCCGCGCTCCTCGGCGGTCCCGTACGCGAAGTGCACGTCCTCGAAGGCGATCTCGCCGTGCAGCTCCCGCACCCCGCGCGGGGCTTCGGGAAGCGGGGTGGTGGTCGGCTCGCGCAGCAGCTGCTGGATCCGGCCGAGGGAGACCGTCGCCTGCTGGTAGCCGTCGAAGACCTGCGAGAGCTGCTGGACCGGGGCGAAGAACAGGTCGATGTACAGCAGGTACGCCACCAGCGCGCCGGTGGTCAGGGTGCCCGCCTCGACCCGGCCCGCACCGACGACCAGGACGGCCGCCGCCGCGCCCGAGGACAGCAGCTGCACGAACGGGAAGTAGACGGATATCAGCCACTGGCCGCGCACCCGCGCCTCGCGGTACGCGTCACTGCGCTCCGCGAAGCGGACGGCGCCGGAACCCTGGCGGCGGAAGGCCTGGACGATGCGGAGGCCGGCGACGGACTCCTGCAGGTCGGCGTTGACCAGGCTGACGCGGTCACGGGCGAGCTCGTACGCGACGACCGACTTGCGGCGGAACACGATCGTGCCGACGACCAGCACCGGCAGGGTGGCGAAGACGATCAGCGCGAGCTCGACGTCGAGGACGAGCAGGGCGACGAGGATCCCGAAGAAGGTGAAGACGGAGACGACGGCGGTGACCAGTCCGGTCTGCAGGAACGTCGACAGGGAGTCCACGTCGGTGGTCATCCGGGTCATGATCTTGCCGGTCAGCTCGCGCTCGTAATAGTCGAGGCCGAGACGCTGGAGCTGGGCGAAGATCTTGACACGGAGGGCGTAGAGCACGCGTTCGCCGGTGCGGCCCGTCATCCGGGTCTCGGCGAACTGGGCCGCCCACTGACCGATGACCACCGCGAGGGCCAGCAGCGACGCCGCCCAGACGGCCCCGAGCGCGGCCTGCTCCACGCCCTGGTCGATGCCGTGCCGGATCAGGACCGGCAGCAGCAGGCCGGCCCCCGCGTCCGCGGCGACCAGACCCAGGCTGACGGCGAGCGGCGCCCAGAAGCCGCGCAGCAGGCGGCGCAGGTTGTAGCTGTCCTCGGCGGCCGCGGCGCGGTCCTCGTCGACGCCCGGCTCGTCGACGGCGGGCGGCAGCGCCGCCACCTTGGCGAGCAGCTCGGGGGTGGCCGGCATGCCGGCGACGGCCCCGGCCATGGAGTGCGGGGGGCCACCGGCACCGGGGGCCGCGGTCGGCGCGGGGGAGGAGGAAGAGGCGGAGGCGGTCCGTGCGGAGTCCTCCCGACGGCGCCACAGCTCGGGAGTGATTCCGTCGACCACGCGCCGCTTGGCGTTGACCGGCTCGGCGTCTATCTCGGCCTCGACCTCGATGTCCTGTTCGAAGTCCCGCTCGAACTCGGACATGGCCGGCGTGGACTCGGGGGTGCGCGGCGAGGCGGCGCCGAGCGCGTCCGCGTCGGTCAGCAGCCGCCTGTACAGCGCGGAGCGCTGCTCCAGCTCCTCGTGCGTACCGATGTCGGCCAGCCGGCCGCGGTCCAGTACGGCGATCCGGTCGGCCAGCGCGAGCGTGGAGCGGCGGTGGGCGATGAGGAGGGTGGTGCGGCCCGCCATGACGGCGCGCAGCGCCTCGTGGATCTCGTGCTCGACCCGGGCGTCGACGGCGGAGGTGGCGTCGTCGAGGAGCAGCAGCCGGGGGTCGGTGAGGATGGCGCGGGCGAGCGCGATGCGCTGGCGCTGGCCGCCGGAGAGGGTCAGCCCCTGCTCGCCGACCTTGGTGTCGTACCCGGCGGGCAGGCGCTCGATGAAGGCGTCGGCCTGGGCGGCGCGGGCGGCGGCCCGGATCTCCTCCTCGGTCGCGTCCGGGTGCCCGAAAGCGATGTTGGCGCGGATGGTGTCGGAGAAGAGGAACGAATCTTCCGGCACCAGGCCGATAGCGGCGCGCAGCGAGTCGTACGTGAGCTCGCGGACGTCGTGGCCGCCGATGCGGACCGAGCCCCGGTCGGCGTCGTAGAAGCGGGGCAGGAGGAGGGAGACGGTGGACTTGCCGGAGCCGGAGGCGCCGACGACGGCAACGGTCTCGCCGGCGGCGACGGTGAGGGAGAAGCCGTCGAGGACGGGCCGCTCGGGGTCGTAGCCGAAGACCACGTCGTCGAACTCGACGGTGGCGGGTGCGTCGGCGGGCAGCTCCCGCGTGCCGTCCTCGATGGTGGGCTCGGTGTCGATCAGCTCGAACACCCGCTCCACGCCGGCCCGGGCCTGTTGGCCGACGGTGAGGACCATGGCGAGCATGCGGACGGGGCCGACGAGCTGGGCGAGGTAGGTGGAGAAGGCGACGAAGGTACCGAGGGTCACCTGGCCGTTGGTGGCCAGCCAGCCGCCGAGGGCCAGCATCGCGACCTGGGCGAGGGCGGGGACCGCCTGGAGGGCCGGGGTGTAGCGGGAGTTCAGGCGTATGCTCCGCAGCCGGCCGGCGAAGAGCCCGCGGCCGGCTGCGCGCAGCTTGGCGGTCTCCTGGTCCTCCTGGCCGAAGCCCTTGACGACGCGGACGCCGGTCACGGCCCCGTCGACGACGGACGCGACGGCCGCGGCCTGCCCCTGGGCCCACCAGGTGGCGGGGAACAGCTTCTTGCGGCTGCGGTCCGCGATGAACCAGAGGGCGGGCGCCATCAGCAGCGCGACGACCGTCAGCAGCGGCGACAGCCACAGCATGACGGCCAGGGATATCCCGAAGAGGAGGAAGTTGCCGATGGTCATCGGCAGCATGAAGAGCAGGCCCTGGATCAGCTGGAGGTCGCTGGTGGCCCGGCCGACGACCTGGCCGGTGGACAGCTCGTCCTGGCGGCGGCCGTCGAGGCGGGCGATGGTGCCGTACATGTCCGTGCGCAGGTCGTGCTGCACGTCGAGGGCGAGCCGGCCGCCGTAGTAGCGGCGTACGTAGGTGGACGCGTACACGAGGAGCGCCGCGCCGATGAGCAGCCCGGCCCAAGGCGCCATGGGCCTGCTCTGTTCCCCGATGACGTCGTCGATGATGACCTTCGTGACGAGCGGGACGAGGGCCATGACGGCCATGCCGGCGAGGGACGACCCGAGCGCCAGGAGCACGTTGACCTTGTACCGCCAGGTGTAGGCGGTCAGCCGCCTGGCCCAGCCCTGGTTCCCGGCCCCGCCGGGTGCGCCCTGCCCGTCCGGCTTCTCTCCGGCTGTCTGCGCCGTCCCCGTCGCTGTATGCGCCGCCGCCACGTTCTGCCTCCCCGTCCGTCCGTCGCTGCCGCCTCCCCCAACGCCCCCACCGGCGGATTTCATCCCGCCGCAACATCTCGAAGGTGCAGATATGTCACCTCGGCCGCACGCGGGGCGCGGCCGTTGGGGTAGCGGGGGCTGCGCGACGCCCCGGGCGGTGTCCCACCCATGGGGGTGACTTCCCGCGTCCTCCGGACCGCCATGCAGCCGCAGCGGTCGAGCGGGCCGAACACGCCGGCAAGGTGTGCGAGGCCGAGCACGGACCGGCACTCGACGTGTATACCCGTGACGTCTAGAACGGAGAATCGCCATGTCAGCCACGCGCAGTGGAAGCTCGCCAGGGGACCGCAAGGCGGCACGGGGAGTCGCCGAGTCCCCCGAGGCCGCACGCCACCGGGAGGAGATCCGGCTCGCCTTCGAGCTGGGGCAGGCCGTGTTCGACCGGCGGCGCGATCTGGGGATCTCGCAGACCGAACTGGCCCGGCGGGCGGGGATGAGGGATGACGCAGCCGCAGGTGTCGAAGCTGGAACTCGGCGGGACCGTGCCCACGGTTCCACTGCTGGCGCGGCTGGCGCGGGCCATGGACTCCGAGCTGCGGCTGACCCTGGTCGGGGAGACCTCCCAGGTCGCATTCACGGCCCGGGAGGGCGAGGCCGCCTGAGGGGGGCGTAGCCCGCGCGCGGGCATCCCGTGTGTTCCCCCTGCGCCCGGCCGTCACGGCGCGTCGAACTCGTACTCCAGGATGTAGGCGGCGGAGTCGAGCGCCATCTCGTTCACTTCGACGACCTGCCCGTCGGCAGCGAAGGCTGTACGGCACAGCAGCACGACGGGCGTCCCGGGCCCGAGCCCCAGTGCCTTGGCCTCCTCCGGGCGGGGCATCCGCGAGCGGATCTCCTCCCGGAACCGGACCGGCTCGCGGCCGAGGTCGGCAAGGCGGGCGTAAATGCCGCCGGGGCCGGTGTCGGGCTCGGCGATGGGGGTGCCGGCGGTGAGGGCTGCTTGCCGTAGCCGCCGCCGTTCGCCATGAGGGTGACCAGCGCCTGGTAGCCGTACGTCGGCCGCAGGCCCTTGGCGACCAGCTCGGGGCCCTGCTCCTTGAGCCCGTTCACGAAGGGCTTGTACGCGTAGCTGTCCGGGTCCTTGGTGCCCGAGGCGATCGTCCCGGCGAGGCCCGAGTTGATCGATTCGTAGAGCTTCCTGTCGGCCGCCGACGTGCCGCGGTCGTTCGACGCCAGGTTCATCTGGTCGGCGAGCAGCAGGGTGTCCTTCGCCCCCAGCGCGTTCAGGTACGCCTCGCTGAAGTGCTCGTCCCGGGAGTTCTGCTTCAGGACCTCGTCGTAGTGCCGCAGTTCCTCCGGAGAGGCCTTGCCGTCGCGGATCTTCTGGGTGAGGGCCAGTGCCTCCACCGCCTCGACGTCGTCGACGGGCTTCGAGTTGAAGCCGAACATCGCCGTGCCGTCCGCGCCCGACGCGTTCAGCAGGGCGGTCTTGACGTCCGCGTCGAACTCCGTGACCGCCTTGACGGTGTCCGAGATCCGGCGGGTCCAGGCCCGCTCGATCTCCGGGAGGTCGGGATCGTGCCGCGCCGCGTTCGCAGTGCCGGCGTCCACCTTGGAGAAGTCGAAGCTCGCGACGCCGGCGTCCGAGACCTTCATGCCGGCGTCCTCGGCGTCCGACACGGCGGACACCAGGCGGCCCTTGAGGTCCGTGAACCGGGCGTGCGCGTCACGGAGCAGCGACTCCATGGCCAGCGCCTCCTTCTGCGCCGACGCGTACTCCTGGCGCGTGAGGGAGGAGTTGGTGGCGGCGGTCGTGGCGCTGGTGCCCAGCCAGCCGTTGCCGGCGGAGACCTTCTGGACCTCGTCCTTGTAGACGTCCTCCATGGTCTTGAACTGCGTCGCCATGGCCTTCCAGCCGTCGGCGGCCGTGGTGAGCGCTGAGAGGTCCGTCTGCATGATCTCGGCGTAACTCGGCACGTCCGTCTCCCCCTAGAGCCCCGTGACCTTGGACTGCACCGGCTGGAAGCTCCCGCCCGTCAGCTGGTCTTGTCCGGTGAACAGGTTCGACGCCCCGCGCAGGGCCATCTTCTCCGAGTCCAGCCGTGCCATCAGACGCTTGACCTGGTCGTCCCAGTGCGTGTGCGCCTTCGTCAGACCGGCCGCCGTATCCCAACCGGTGAAGGCCTTGACCGCGTTCTTCGTCGGCTCGTCGGCCGCGTCCGCGGCCTTCGTCGTGCCGGGCTGCAGGACGTTCTCGATGGTGTTGGCCGCCTTCTTCTTCTCGGGAGGGGCCGTGGCCAGCACCCCGAACCCGCCGGGCGTCCCGGAGCCGCCGCCCGGGTCGGCGGCGAGCTGGTTCAGCCGCATCTGCGGCGACGGGCCCTCGGGCGCGGCCGCCTGCCCGTGCCGGCCCCGTTCCTCCTCGAACGACACCGCTCCCCCTCGCACTCCGCCCACCTGATCAAGGCCACCCTAACGAGGCCCCTGAGCAAGCCCTAGACGTGCGTGGGGGCGAACATGCGGGGCTTGGCCGGAAGCACCACCACCGAGGGGCCCGGGGTGGCGAGAGCCTTCGCCAGGTCCGCGCGGAGGGTACCGGGGGTCGTCTGCGTTGCCGGGATGCCGAAGGAGGCGGCCAGGGCGGTGAAGTCCGGGCGGGTCAGTTCGGTGCCGGTCGCGCGGCCGTCGAAGGCGTCCGTCATGTACTCGCGCAGGATGCCGTAACCGCCGTCGTCCACGATCAGCCAGGTGACGTCCAGGTCGTGCTGCCGGGCCGTGGCCAGCTCGGCGATCGAGTACATCGCGCCGCCGTCGCCGGAGACGGCCAGGACCGGGGTGCCCGGCTCGGCCAGGCAGGCTCCGAGGGCGGCCGGGAAGGCGTAGCCGAGGCCTCCCGCTCCCTGGGCGGAGTGCATGGTGTTGGGGTGCTTCGGGTCGAAGGCCGACCACGCCCAGTACGCCAGGATCGTCATGTCCCAGAACGACGGGGAGCGGGGCGGGAGGGCCGACCTGATGGAGTGGAGGAGGTTCTGCTCCAGGGTGAGGTCCTGGGAGGCCAGGCGGTCTTCGACGGCGGAGAGGACCGCGCGGACGCGGTTGGGGGCGGTGGGGTCCGGGCGTTCGGCCACGGTTTCGAGGAGGGCCTGGAGCGCGAGGCGGGCGTCGGCGTGGATGCCGAGCGCGGGGTGGTTGGACTCCAGTTTGCCGAGGTCCGCCTCGATCTGGACCACCCGGCCGCCGGGCCGGAACGTGTGGTAGTTCGAGGACAGTTCGCCCAGGCCGGAGCCGACGACGAGGAGGACGTCGGCGTCCTCCAGGAAGTCGGTCGTGTGGCGGTCCTCCAGCCAGGACTGGAGGGAGAGCGGGTGGGTCCAGGGGAAGGCGCCCTTGCCGCCGAAGGTGGTGACCACGGGGGCGGAGAGGCGTTCGGCCAGTTGCTTGAGTTTGCCCGCCGCGTCCGAACGGATGACGCCCCCGCCCGCGATGATCACGGGGCGTTCGGCGTTCTCCAGCCAGTGGGCGGCGAGGGCCGTCAGCTCGGGCCGCGGGGGCAGGTCGTGCGGGGTCGCGTCCATGCCGGTGACCTGGGGGAGGAAGGTCTCCGTGCGGAGGACGTCCTCCGGGATCTCCACCCACACCGGCCCGTGGGGGGCCGTCAGCGCCGACTCCCAGGCCTCGGCGATGACGGTCGGGACCTGGGAGGGGGTGCGGGCGAGGTGGACGGACTTGACCACGTCCCGGAAGGAGGCGGCCTGGTCGCGCAGCTCGTGCAGGTGGCCGCGCCGGCCGCCGCCCAGGCCGGCGGTCGGCACCTGGGAGGAGATCGCGAGGACGGGGGACGAAGCCGCCGCCGCCTCGGCGAGTGCGGGGAGCGCGGTCAGCGCGCCCGGCCCGGTGGAGAGGAGGAGCGGCACCGCCTCGCCGGTCATGCGGCCGTACGCGTCGGCGGCGAAACCGGCGTTGTTCTCGACGCGGAGGGTGACCAGCCGCAGGTCGGAGCGGCCCACCGCATCGAACAGCCCGAGGGCGTGCTGCCCCGGCAGCCCGAACACGGTGGTCGCGCCGAGTCCGCGCAGCGTCTCCACGACCAGGTCCCCGCCCGTCCGGCCGGGCGGCGGCGCGAGGGCCGCTGCCCGCTGGGCGTCGGTGGGGCGGAGGACCAGGTCGTGGTCGTGCGTCACGCTGTACGTGCCTTCCGTGCTGACGTGCCGGGCAGCGCTGCCGACACGCCGGGAGGGGCTTACTTGCCCTTCGCCGCGGCGATCTGGCGGCTCATGATCGTGGTCAGCTCGTACGCGGTGTGGGACGCCGCGACCGAGGTGATCTCGGCGTGATCGTACGCCGGGGCGACCTCGACCACGTCGGCGGAGACCAGGTTGCAGGAGGACAGACCGCGGATGATCTCCAGCAGCTCGCGGGAGGTCATGCCGCCCGCCTCGGGGGTGCCGGTGCCGGGCGCGTGCGCCGGGTCCAGCACGTCGATGTCGATGGAGATGTACAGCGGGCGGTCACCGATGCGCTGGCGCAGCTGGTCGGCGATCTCGTCCGCGCCGCGGCGGTACACGTCGGCGGAGGTCACGATGCCGAAGCCCATCTTGGCGTCGTCGTCGAGGTCCTGCTTGCCGTACAGCGGGCCGCGGGTACCGACGTGGGAGAGGGCCTCGGTGTCGAGGATGCCCTCCTCGACGGCGCGGCGGAACGGCGTGCCGTGCGTGTACTCGGCGCCGAAGTACGTGTCCCAGGTGTCCAGGTGGGCGTCGAAGTGCAGCAGGGCGACGGGGCCGTGCTTCTTCGCGACCGAGCGGAGGAGGGGGAGGGCGATGGTGTGGTCGCCGCCGAGGGTCATCAGGCGGGAGCCGGCGGACAGCAGCTCGTCGGCGGCGGCCTCGACCGTCTCGACGGCCTCGTTGATGTTGAAGGGGTTCACGGCGATGTCACCGGCGTCGGCGACCTGCGCGAGCGCGAACGGGGAGGCGTCCTGCGCCGGGTTGTACGGGCGCAGCAGGCGGGAGGCCTCGCGGATGGCGTTGCCGCCGAAGCGGGCGCCGGGGCGGTAGGACACGCCCGAGTCGAAGGGCACGCCGACGACGGCGACGTCCGCCGAGCCGACCTCGTCCAGGCGGGGCAGCCGGGCGAAGGTCGCGGGGCCCGCGTAGCGCGGGATGCGGGAGGAGTCGACCGGTCCGCGGGGCGTCTGCTCGTTGCGCTCGGTGCTCATGGGGGTGCCCTTCTGGAGGTCCTACAGGCCTTGCGGTCGTGCAGGTCGTGCAGGTCGTGCTGGTGCGGTGCTTCGAGCGTAAGTCGCGGGGGTGGGGGCGTGCAGTGTACGTTCCATCCATACCGTGTCGATTTCCTGTATGGAGCATCCATGAGCGCTCCTGGCTCCGGGGCCGGTGATCGGCCCGTTTCATCCGAGCCGTCTGTTTCGGCAGTGCCGCCTGTCCCGCCTGTGTCGGCTGTCCCGCCTGTCCCGCCTGTGGCGCTGGGGGCACTGCTCGGAGATCGGGAGCTCGGGCTGCGCCATCTGGCCGGGCCCGCCGAGGCCTGGGTGCACGGGGTGCACGCCTCCGAAATGGCCGATCCGTCGCCCTACCTGCTGGGTGGGGAGCTGCTGCTCACCGCGGGTGCGGGGCCACAGGACGCGGCCGGTGGACATGTTCCGGCGGGGCCTTCCCCCGCAGGGGAGGGCCCTGCAGGGGAAGGCCCCGCCGGCGCTTCCTACGACCAGTACGTCGCTCGGCTCGTTGCCGCCGGGGCAGCGGCCCTCGGGTTCGGTGTGGCCCCCGTGCACGAGGAGGTGCCGGCCGCGCTGGCCGACGCCTGTGCGCGGCACGGGCTCCCGCTGCTGGAGGTTCCGCCGCACACCCCGTTCACCGCCGTCGCCCGCGCGGTGTGGCGGCTGATGGCCGAGGCGCGGACCCGGGAACTGCGCCGCGTGACCGAGGCCCAGCAGGCGCTGACTGCGGCCGCGGCCCGGCCGGATCCGGTACCGGCGGTGTTGTCCCGCCTCGCGGCGAGCCTCGGCGGGTACGTGGTGCTGTGGCCGGACGGGCGGACCGCGGGGACACCGCCGCCGACCGGCGGTGATGCGGATGTCGCCGCCCCTCTGGACGCGCTCATGGCCCGGGTCGGCCGGGCCGGGGGGCCAGCGACCGCCACGGACCAGGCAGGGGGGCGACACCTCGCCGCGTACGCCCTCGGCCGGCCCTCCGCCGGCCGCCACGCGGCGCTGGGCACGGCCACCCCGGCCCGTACCCCCGGCGACCACACCGTCGCCTCCGTCGCCGCCGTCCTGCTGACCCTGCTCACCGCCGAACGGCCCGCCGGGGACGAGGCCGCCGCGCTGGTCCGGCTGCTGCTCGGCGGCGCCCCCGCGGAGGTGCTGGGCCCCGGCCCCTGGTACGCGGTCCACGCCCGCGGCGGCGGCACCGACCCCGACCCGCGGGCCCTCGCCGCGGCGCTGGGGACCGTACTGCTGGATCCGCGGCCCGGTCCCGGCGTACGGCTCCTCACCGACCGGGATCCCGGCCCGCAATCCGGATGGCGGCTGGGGGTCAGCGCCCCGGCCGCACCCGAGGCCCTGCCCACCGCCGATGCTCAGGCCCGGCGCGCCCTCGACCGGGCCGAGGCGGCCCGGGCCCCGCTGGCCCGCCACACCGACCCCGGCTTCGCGGGGCTGGTCGGCGAAGCCGAGGCCCGGGCGCACGCGGAGGCGCTGCTCGCCCCACTGGCCCCGGTGCTGCGCGAGACGCTGCGGGGCTGGCTGGCCCACCACGGCAGCTGGGACCGCAGCGCTGCGGCCCTGGGGGTGCACCGGAACACGGTCCGGCAACGCATCGCCCGCTGTTCCGTGCTGCTCGGGCGGGACCTGGACGATCCGGATGCGCGGGCGGAGCTGTGGTTCGCGTTGCGGTGGGCGGGCGGGGCCGGGGGTGCGGGCCCGGTCGGGTGAGCCCCGCGGGATGCCCCCGGTCTGCATCAGCGAAGCGGCTTGGGGCCATCCGCCGTTCGAGGGTGTTTCCGGGGAGGGACGCCCGGGGCGAGCGGCTGGGCCCGGCGCTGTCGGGTGGCGGGCGCCCGCTCCGGCATGGAGCCTCAGACCGCTACGCGGTGTTGTCCGGACGGCGGGTTCCCGGCCGTTCGTGGTGAACACGCGGCGCGGCTGGGCGGGCCGTCGTGAATTCGGCTGCCTCGTCGGACGTGCCAACCCCTGCATCCCCGAGTGGACCCTGAGCTCTGGTCCGGTGCATCCGCGCGCAGCCCGCTGAGCTCGGGTCCGGCCACCGCCCGACAGTGCGGTGGGGCGGGCGGCCGACGCCTCGTGGTTGCTCGCCGGTCCGGCTACCGCGGAGGATGCGGCGGCCGGCCCGGAGCTCAGGGGGCTGCGCGGCGGATGGCGGCCACCGTGGGGACCGGGTCGTTCGTGAGGAAGTCCAGGACGAGTGCGTTGACCAGGGCCGGCTTCTCCTGGGTGAGGAAGTGGGAGGTGCCGGGGACGACGGCGAGTTCGGCGTGGGGCAGGGCGTCGTACATGTCGATGACGTGGTGCATGGTGACCAGGTCGTCGTCCGAGAACATGACGAGGGTGCGGGCCGTGACCTCAGAGAGGTCGGAGGCCTGGAGGTTCGGCTCCTTGGCGGCCATGTCGCCGATCTTCGTGGCGACCGTCCTGAAGTGGTCGATGCCGTCCGGGGAGACCTCGCCGTAGGCCGGGGCGAGGAAGTCGAAGAGCTGGTCGACGTCCCACTCCATGTCCGGCACGGCCTCGCCCGCCTTGTTGAAGCCGCCGCTGATCAGGACGAGGCGCTTGACGAGTTCCGGGCGCTGCATCGCGACGAGCATGGCGACGAACGCGCCGTCGCTGTGGCCGACCAGGTCGGCGGGTTCGCCGATGACGGTTTCGAGGAAGGCGATCGTGTCGTCGGCCATCAGCTGGTAGGTGATGGGGCCTGGGACGTCGGGGCTGTGGCCGTGCCCTCGGCGCTCGGGCGTGTAGACGTGGAAGTGCTCGGCGAGGGGGCCGAGGTTGGGCTCGAAGAAGCGGGCGTCGACCAGGCCGCCGTGCAGCAGGACGAGGGGTTCGCCCTCGCCCTGCTCGTCGTACCAGGTCTTCACCGCGCCGAGCTGGATGTACGTGCCCATGGGATGGTCCCTTCGTCCGTGTGTCGCGACGGTAGACCTCGGCTGGGAGCGGAACTCATCGGCGCGCCCGGGTCAGCGGTTGAAGGCCGGGAAGGCGAAGCGCTGGACGATCTTCAGCCCGTCGCCCTTGGCGTCGGTGCTGTTGACCGAGTAGACGACGGTGCGGGAGAGGTCGCGGGTGGCGGCGATCACCGTGTGGTAGCCGGGGCGGGCCCCGGTCTTGCCCCAGATCTCCTTGCCGTTGATGACGTGGCGTTCGAGGGCGACGCCGTAGGTGGCGCCGGGGACGTTCGGGACGGTGAACATTTCGGCGAGCTGGGGCTCGGGGACCACCTGGCCGCGGAAGAGGGCGACGAGGAGGCGTTCCAGGTCGCGGGTGGTGGAGATCATGTCGCCGGCCGCGAAGCGGTCGGACATGTTCCATTCGGTGACGTCGACCGGCTTGCCGTTCATGAGCTGGTAGCCACGGTTGTGGGGGCCGTGGATGCGGGGGTCGGTGCCCTTGGGGAAGGACGTGCCGGTCATGCCGAGCGGGCGGAAGATGCGGACCTCGGCCTGGTGGGCGTAGGTGTCGCCGGTGGTCGCCTCGATCAGCATGCCGAGGACCGTGTAGTGGATGTTCCCGTACTCCTGCTGCGTGCCCGGGGTGGAGGCCGGGCCCTTCGCGACGGCGGAGGCCACCACCTGCTGGGGGGTGATCGTCTCGTAGCGGTGCGGGTACTCCTCCTCCACGGTGCCCCCGAAGCTGATGCCCGGCTGGATGCCGCTGGTGTAGTTGAGGAGGTGGCGCACGGTGACCTGCTCGAAGGTCGCCGGGAGGACGTCGGGGAGGTAGCGGCGGGCCGGGGCGTTCAGGTCGACCTTGCCTTCGTCGGCGAGCTGGAGGACCAGGGCCGCGGTGACGATCTTGGTGGTGGATCCGGCCCGGAAGCGGGCGTCGGCGAGGGCGGGGGATCCGGTGCGCAGGTCGCGCACGCCGGCGGTGCCCGTCCACCGGCCGTTCCCGCCGACGCGGACCAGGGCGGCCGTGGCGTCCCGGTCCGGCAGTCCGGCGAGGGCCGCGCGCAGTGCCGCGGTGTCGGGGCCCTGGGTGGTGACCGCGGCGGCGGCCGGGGCGGGGGCGGCGTAGGCGGTGGCTCCCAGGGGGCCTGCCGTGAGGCCGAGGAGGAGGGCGGCTGCGAGGACGGTGCGCGTGCGGCGGTTCATGCGGGCTCCTGGCTCGATCGCTGTGGACGGCTTCCATCCTGGTGATCGCTCACGGCCGTCGGATCCTGCGTGGAGAGGAGCCGCCCCCTGCGGGTAACCGCCTTTGGCGTCAGGGGACTTGCCAGGGTGCACCCTGAGGGGGCCGCCGGCCCCGCCACCTGGGGAGGTGGCGCTCGTCATACCCTCTGCAGAGCTCTGGACAGAGTCCACAACTCGCCGGTAACTTTTGCATGAGCAAGCGCTTAGACATAAGCGGCGGACCGCCGCGACGAAGGGAGCCGGCCGTGCGCCGTACGGTGTTCAACGAGGACCACGAGGCCTTCCGGGAGACCATCCGCGCCTTCATCGAGGCCGAGGTCGTACCCGTCTACGACGAGTGGTTCGCCGCCGGCCAGGCGCCCCGTGACTTCTACTACAAGCTCGGTGAGCTGGGCGTCTTCGGCATCAACGTCCCCGAGGAGTTCGGCGGCGCCGGCCTGGACACCCACAAGTTCGAGGCCGTCCTGTACGAGGAGACCTCCCGCGCGGGCGTCAACTTCGGCGGCTCCGGCGTGCACGTCCTGCTCGCCCTGCCCTACATCAAGATGCTCGCCACCGACGAGCAGAAGAAGCGTTTCCTCCCGAAGTTCGTCTCCGGCGAGGAGATGTGGGCGCTGGCGATGACCGAGCCGGGCACCGGCTCCGACGTCGCGGGCATGAAGACCACCGCCAAGCTCTCCGAGGACGGCACCCACTACGTCCTCAACGGCGCCAAGACCTTCATCACCGGCGGTGTGCACGCCGACCGCGTGATCGTCTGCGCCCGCACCTCGGCCCCGAGCGAGCAGGACCGCCGTTTCGGCATCTCCCTGTTCGCCGTGGACACCAAGTCCGAGGGCTACTCCATCGGCCGCAAGCTCGACAAGCTGGGCCTGAAGACCTCCGACACCGCCGAGCTGGCGTTCGTCGACGTCAAGGTCCCGGTCGAGGACCTGCTCGGCGAGGAGGGCAAGGGCTTCTACTACCTCGGCCACAACCTGGCCTCCGAGCGCTGGGGCATCGCCTTCGGCGCGTACGCCCAGGCCGCCGCGGCCGTCCGGTTCGCCCAGCAGTACGTGACCGAGCGCACCGTCTTCGGCAAGCCGGTCGCCCACTTCCAGAACACCAAGTTCGAGCTGGCCGCCTGCCAGGCCGAGGTGGACGCCGCCCAGGCCGTCGCCGACCGCGCACTGGAGGCCCTGGACGCGGGCGAGCTGACGCCGGCCGAGGCCGCCTCCGCCAAGCTGTTCTGCACCGAGGTCGCCCACCGCGTCATCGACCGCTGCCTCCAGCTGCACGGCGGCTACGGCTACATGAACGAGTACCCGATCGCCCGCCTGTACGCCGACAACCGCGTCAACCGCATCTACGGCGGCACCAGCGAGATCATGAAGTCGATCATCGCCAAGTCGATGGGGCTGTAAGCCCCCTTGAGCGAGGCACTCACCGGTCTCCTCGACCTGCTCGACCTGGAGCAGATCGAGGAGAACATCTTCCGCGGCACGAGCCGCACCTCCCTCGTGCCGCGCGTGTTCGGCGGGCAGGTCGCGGCCCAGGCGCTGGTCGCGGCCGGCCGGACCGTGCCCGGGGACCGCACCGCGCACTCGCTGCACTCGTACTTCCTGCGCACGGGAGACCCGGGCGCGCCCATCGTCTACTCCGTGGACCGGATCCGCGACGGACGCTCCTTCACCACGCGACGGGTCGTCGCGGTCCAGCACGGCCAGCCGATCTTCCACCTCTCGGCCTCCTTCCAGGTCCACGAGGAGGGCCTCGACCACCAGGTCGCGATGCCCCACGCCCCGGACCCGGAGGGCCTGCCGACCGCGGCCGAGGCGCTGCCCGCCTACCGGGACCTGTTCTCGGACGCCGGCACGGTGGAGCGGCTGCTGGAGTCGCGCGCCGCGGTGGACCTGCGGTACGCGACGACCCCGCCGTGGGGCACCATCGGCGAGCCCGTGGAGCCGCGCTCGCAGGTGTGGTTCCGTACCGCGGGCAAGCTGGAGGGCGACGACCCGCTGCTGCACACCTGCCTGGCCACGTACGTCTCCGACATGACCCTGCTCGACTCGGTGCTGCTCGCGCACGGCCGGGGCGGCTGGGCGGTGGGCGACGTGGTCGGGGCCTCGCTCGACCACGCGATGTGGTTCCACCGGCCGTTCCGGGCCGACGAGTGGCTGCTGTACGACCAGGACTCCCCCACCTCGCACGGCGGTCGGGGCCTGGGCCAGGCCCGCATCTGGACGCAGGACGGCCGGCTGGCCGTGACGGTGATCCAGGAGGGCGTCGTACGCGTCCCGCGCGCCTGACGCGTCCGTGCCGGGTCGGTGCGGACGGTCCGGGGGGTCGTCCGCCCCGGGCCCCGGGACACCCCCTGGGTAGGGTGAGCGGGACAGCACACCGTGGCCGGAACAAGGAGCAGACGTGAGCGAGCCGGCGTCCACCGCCCTCCAGCAGGAGATCGCCCGGGAACTGGAGGTCTCCGAGACCTTCGACGCCGAGCGGGAGATCGAGCGCCGGGTGGCCTTCCTCACCGAGCGGCTGACCTCCACCGGTCTGCGCTCCCTCGTCCTCGGCATCAGCGGCGGCGTGGACTCCACCACCACCGGCCGGCTGTGCCAGCTGGCCGTCGAGCGGGCCCGGGCCGCCGGGCACGAGGCGGTGTTCTACGCGATGCGGCTGCCCTACGGGGTCCAGGCCGACGAGCACGACGCCCAGCTCGCGCTGTCCTTCGTCCGGGCCGACCAGGTGCTGACCGTGGACATCAAGCCCGCGAGCGACGCCGCCCTCGACGCGTCGGCGGCCGCCGGCGTGACCTTCCGCGACGCCCACCACCAGGACTTCGTGCACGGCAACATCAAGGCCCGGCAGCGCATGATCGCCCAGTACGCGGTGGCCGGCGCGCACGACGGCCTGGTCGTCGGCACCGACCACGCCGCCGAGGCGGTCTCCGGCTTCTTCACCAAGTTCGGGGACGGCGCCGCCGACGTGGTCCCGCTGACCGGCCTGACCAAGCGGCGGGTGCGCGCCGTCGCGGACGCGCTGGGCGCGCCCGCCGAGCTGGTGTGGAAGACCCCGACGGCCGACCTGGAGACCCTCGACCCGGGCAAGGCCGACGAGGACGCGCTCGGGGTCACGTACGACCAGATCGACGACTTCCTGGAGGGCAAGCCGGTGGACGAGCGGGCCTTCGAGACGATCGTCCGCCGCTACCGGCTGACCGACCACAAGCGCCGGCTGCCCATCGCCCCCTGAGACCCCGCCCGGCGGACGTGCGCGCGGCGCGTCCGCCGGGAAGTCCCGGGGGCCTACGCCTCCAGGAGGCCCGCCGCGTCCAGCAGGTACGCGACCATCGGATCGTAGAAGCGCGGGTCGCGGACGTGGTCGTCCAGCGGGACCACCACCTGGAGGGTGCCCTCCGCCTCCCCGAGGAACAGGGCGGGGTCGTTGCAGTCCGCGTACCCGACCGCGTCCAGTCCGCGCTGCGCGGCGCAGCCCGCCCAGCCGTGGTCGGCGACGACCAGGTCGGGCTGGGGGCGGCCGGCCGCGGCGAGGCCGTCCAGGGTCGCCGCCATCGGCGCCGCCGAGTGCGTGTGCCACAGGGTGGCGCCCCGCTCCAGTACCGCGATGTCGGCGAACTGCCACACCGAGGCCTCGTCGGCCGTCAGCCCGGACGGGATGACGACGATCTCGCAGCCCGCCGCCCGCAGGGCACCGGCGGTGGCCCGGTGGACGTCCAGCAGGCCGCCCGGGTGGCCGGTGGCCAGGAGGACGCGCTGGCGGTCCAGGGCCGCCTTGCGCAGCCGGGCCGCCATCCGGTCGAGGGCGTCCAGGGTCAGTTCCGGGTCGATCGTGTCCTGGCCCTGTCGGTGCTCGGGGTCGTCGACGACCCCGCAGCGCTCGGCCATCACGGCGAGGACGTCCTGCTCGTCCGTCCAGCGGTCGCCCAGTTCCAGGCCGAGCCAGTAGTGCCGGTCGCCGTTGGCGAGCTTGCGGTAGTGGGAGAGGTTGTTCTCGCGCGGGGTGGCGACCTGTCCGGCGATCCGCGTGCGAACCAGGTGTTCGATGAGCTCGGCGCGGGTGGGTACGGACGTCTCTATCGGCTTCGGCATGCGTCCCATTCTGCCGTTGCGGACCCCGATGCGTCGGCTCCATCCCAGCCGTCGGACGCGTCGTGTCACGCGGTCAGCGCCCCGAACGCCCCGTGCGCGAGCCGCCGGAGCAGCGATTCGGTCGCCTGCCGGCCGAGCGCCGCCAGGTGCGGGGTGGAGTTCAGCAGGCCGAAGACGGCGTGCACGGCCACCCGTACCTCGGCCTCGCCGACCTGCGGGTGCAGGGCCCGTACGACGTCCACCCACAGCTCGACGTACTGGCGCTGGAGCTGGCGCACCAGCTTGCGGTCGGCCTCGCGGAGCCGGTCGAGCTCCCGGTCGTGCAGGGTGATCAGTGCGCGGTCGTCGAGCGCGAAGTCGATGTGGCCGTCGATCAGGGAGGCCAGGACCGCGGACGGGTCACCGGCGGCCTCCTCCACCCGGCGGCGCCCGCCGGTCAGCAGCCGCTCGCTGATCCCGACGAGCAGCTCGGCGAGCATGGCGTCCTTGCCCGCGAAGTGCCGGTACAGCCCGGGGCCGCTGATGCCCACGGCGGCCCCTATCTCGTCGACGCCGACGCCGTGGAACCCGCGTTCGGCGAAGAGGCGGGCGGCCTCACTGAGGATCTGCTCGCGACGGGTCGGGGCGGCCGCTGAAGTGCTCATGGGAATCCATTCTAGACAGGGGCCGTTAGCGGTCGTTAACCTTGGCTCCACAGAGGTTAACGCTCATTAACCGCGTGGACCGAGCAAGGGAGCTCGACCGATGCAGCAGGCACCCGTCCTCACGAGCGCCGCCGACCCGGCGTCCGAGGCCTGGCGCACCAACGAGGCCGCCCACCGCGAACTCTCCGAGGGCCTGCGCGCCCGCCTGGACGCGGTCCGGCTCGGCGGCGGCGAGAAGGCCCGCGCCCGCCACACCGCGCGGGGGAAGCTGCTGCCCCGCGACCGGGTGGACACCCTCCTGGACCCGGGATCCCCCTTCCTGGAGCTGGCACCGCTGGCCGCCGAGGGGATGTACGGGGGCGCGGCTCCGGCAGCCGGGGTGATCGCGGGCATCGGCCGGGTCAGCGGCCGGGAGTGCGTGATCGTCGCGAACGACGCCACCGTCAAGGGCGGCACCTACTACCCGATGACCGTCAAGAAGCACCTGCGGGCCCAGGAGGTGGCGCTGGAGAATCGTCTCCCCTGCCTCTACCTGGTCGACTCCGGCGGTGCCTTCCTCCCCATGCAGGACGAGGTCTTCCCCGACCGCGAGCACTTCGGCCGCATCTTCTACAACCAGGCCCGCATGTCCGGCGCCGGCATCCCGCAGATCGCGGCCGTCCTCGGCTCCTGCACCGCGGGCGGCGCGTACGTCCCGGCGATGAGTGACGAGGCGGTCATCGTCCGCAACCAGGGCACGATCTTCCTCGGCGGCCCGCCGCTGGTGAAGGCCGCCACCGGCGAGGTGGTCACGGCCGAGGAGCTCGGCGGCGGCGAGGTGCACAGCCGCACCTCCGGCGTGACCGACCACCTCGCGGAGGACGACGCGCACGCGCTGCGGATCGTGCGGAACATCGTGGCGACCCTGCCGGAGCGCGGGGCCCTGCCCTGGTCGGTCGAGCCGGCCGAGGAGCCGAAGGTGGACCCGTACGGCCTGTACGGCGCGGTCCCCGTCGACTCCCGCACCCCGTACGACGCCCGCGAGATCATCGCCCGGATCGTCGACGGCTCCCGTTTCCAGGAGTTCAAGGCGGAGTTCGGCACCACGCTGGTCACCGGCTTCGCCCGGATCCACGGCCACCCGGTCGGCATCATCGCCAACAACGGCATCCTCTTCGCCGAATCCGCCCAGAAGGGCGCCCATTTCATCGAGCTGTGCGACCAGCGCGGGATCCCGCTGCTGTTCCTCCAGAACATCTCCGGCTTCATGGTCGGCCGTGACTACGAGGCCGGTGGCATCGCCAAGCACGGCGCGAAGATGGTCACCGCCGTGGCCTGCACGCGCGTGCCGAAGCTGACGGTGGTCGTCGGCGGCTCGTACGGCGCCGGCAACTACTCCATGTGCGGGCGGGCGTACAGCCCCCGCTTCCTGTGGATGTGGCCCAACGCCAAGATCTCGGTGATGGGCGGCGAGCAGGCCGCCTCCGTCCTGGCCACGGTCAAGCGCGACCAGCTGGAGGCCGCCGGGCAGGAATGGCCGCTGGACGACGAGGAGGCCTTCAAGGCCCCGGTCCGCGCCCAGTACGAGGAGCAGGGCAACGCCTACTACGCCACCGCCCGGCTGTGGGACGACGGGGTCATCGACCCGCTGGAGACCCGGCAGGTGCTGGGCCTGGCCCTGACGGCGTGCGCGAACGCCCCGCTGCCGCAGAGGGACCCGGCGCAGCCGGCCTTCGGCATCTTCCGTATGTGACCTGAGATCTGTGACGTGTGACGTGAGGACCCCAATGTTCAGCACTGTCCTTGTGGCCAACCGGGGCGAGATCGCGGTCCGGGTCATCCGCACCCTGCGGGAGCTCGGGATCCGGTCGGTGGCCGTGTTCAGCGACGCCGACGCGGACGCGCGGCACGTCCGGGAGGCCGACACGGCCGTCCGGATCGGCCCGGCCGCGGCCGCCGAGAGCTACCTGGCCGTGGAGCGGCTGCTCGACGCGGCCCGGCGCACGGGCGCCGAGGCCGTCCACCCCGGCTACGGCTTCCTCGCGGAGAACGCGGCGTTCGCCGAGGCCTGTGCCGCGGCCGGCCTGGCCTTCATCGGCCCGCCGGCGTCCGCGATCTCCCTGATGGGCGACAAGATCCGGGCGAAGGAGACCGTACGGGCCGCGGGCGTTCCCGTGGTCCCCGGCTCCTCCGGCAGCGGCCTGTCCGACGCCGAACTCGTCGCCGCCGCCGAGAAGATCGGCATGCCGGTGCTGCTCAAGCCCTCCGCGGGCGGCGGCGGCAAGGGCATGCGCCTGGTCCGCGACGGAGCGCTGCTCGCGGACGAGATCGCGGCGGCCCGCCGCGAGGCCCGCTCCTCCTTCGGCGACGACACGCTGCTCGTGGAGCGCTGGGTGGACCGGCCGCGCCACATCGAGATCCAGGTGATGGCCGACGCCCACGGCAACGTGGTGCACCTGGGCGAGCGCGAGTGCTCGCTGCAGCGGCGCCACCAGAAGGTCATCGAGGAGGCCCCCTCGGTCCTGCTGACCCCGCAGATCCGGGCCGCCATGGGCGCGGCGGCGGTGGAGGCGGCGCGGGCGTGCGGGTACGTCGGTGCGGGCACGGTGGAGTTCATCGTCCCCGGCGGCGACCCCTCCTCCTACTACTTCATGGAGATGAACACCCGCCTCCAGGTGGAGCACCCGGTGACGGAGCTGATCACCGGCCTGGACCTGGTGGAGCTCCAGCTTCGGGTGGCGGCCGGCGGCGAGCTCGGGCTCACGCAGGACGACGTGGTGCTGACCGGGCACGCCGTCGAGGCCCGTATCTGCGCGGAGGACCCGGCCCGCGGGTTCCTGCCGTCCGGCGGCACGGTGCTCGCGCTGTCGGAGCCGTCGGGGCGGGCGGTGCGCACGGACTCCGGGCTGACGGCCGGGGTGGACGTCGGCTCCACGTACGACCCGATGCTGTCGAAGGTGATCGCGTACGGGCCGGACCGGGCCGCCGCCCTGCGGGTGCTGCGGGGTGCGCTGGCCGACACCGTGATCCTGGGTGTCCAGACGAACGCCGGTTTCCTGCGGCGCCTGCTGGCCCACCCGGACGTGGTGTCCGGGAACATGGACACCGGGCTGGTGGAGCGGGACCTGGCCTCGATGCTGCCGGAGGGCGTCCCGCCCGAGGTGTACGCGGCCGCCGCGCTGCTGGCCCAGGGCTCCTTCCCCCACCCCGCCCCTTCCCGGAACGCCTCAAACGCCGGCGGGGCTGGAACGGACGGCCCGGCGCGGCTCGAATGGGCCGATCCGTTCTCGGCGGCCGACGGCTGGCGGCTCGGCGGCACCCCGGCCTGGACGGTGCACCACTTCCGCCTCCCGGGCCAGGACCCGGTCACGATCCGCACCCGCCGGCGGGGCGAGGAGCTGGAGATCCAGCCCGCAGTCGACCACGAGGCCGGGGCGAATCAAGCCCCGCAGGCGATTGAGGCGCGGGGCCTGGGGCAGAGCCCCGGTGCACCGGCCCGCGGCCGGATCGTGGCCCGTACCGCTGACCGCCTCACCCTCGAACTCGACGGCGTCACGCACACCTTCAGCCACGCCCCCTCCCCGGAGGGGACCTGGCTCGGCCGCGAAGGCGACAGCTGGCACGTCCAGCACCACGACCCGGTCGCGGCGGCCCTCGGCGGCCGTGGTCATGCGGGGGCGGACACCCTGGCGGCGCCGATGCCGGGCACCGTCACCGTCGTCAAGGTGGCGGTGGGCGAGCGGGTCGCCGCCGGCCAGAGCCTGCTCGTCGTCGAGGCGATGAAGATGGAGCACGTCATCTCCGCCCCGCACGCCGGCACCGTCACCGAGCTGGACGTCTCCCCGGGCACCACGGTCGCCATGGACCAGGTCCTGGCCGTGGTGACCCCCGATGCAGAGGAGGAGGACGCATGAACGGGCTGCCCATGGCCGTCCCGGCCGCCGGTCTGCCGGCGCGGGTGCGGATCCACGAGGTCGGCGCCCGCGACGGGCTCCAGAACGAGAAGTCGGCCGTCCCGACCGCGGTCAAGGCGGAGTTCATCCGCCGGCTGGCCGCCGCCGGGCTGAGGACCGTCGAGGCCACCAGCTTCGTCCACCCCAAGTGGGTGCCCCAACTGGCCGACGCCGAGGAGCTGTTCCCGCAGCTCGACGACCTCGCCCGGACGGGGGTGCACCTGCCGGTGCTGGTGCCCAACGAGCGCGGGCTCGACCGGGCGCTGGCCCTCGGCGCGGACCGGATCGCCGTGTTCGGCTCGGCGACCGAGACCTTCGCCTCCCGCAACCTCAACCGGACGATCGCCGGCTCCCTGGCCATGTTCGAGCCCGTCGTGGCCCGGGCCAAGCAGGGGAAGGCACACGTGCGGGGCTACCTGTCCATGTGCTTCGGCGACCCCTGGGAGGGCGCGGTCCCGGTCCACCAGGTGGTCCGCGTCGCCAAGGCCCTGCTCGACCTCGGCTGTGACGAGCTGAGCCTCGGCGACACCATCGGGGTCGCCACTCCCGGGCACGTACAGGCACTCCTGTCCGAGCTCAACGAGGAGGGCGTGCCGACCGATCGGATCGGCGTGCACTTCCACGACACCTACGGCCAGGCCCTCTCCAACACCCTCGCCGCGCTCCAGCACGGCGTGACCACGGTCGACGCCTCCGCGGGGGGCCTCGGCGGCTGCCCGTACGCGAAGAGCGCCACCGGCAACCTCGCCACCGAGGACCTGGTGTGGATGCTCGACGGCCTCGGCATCGAGACCGGGGTCGACCTGGCCGCCCTCACCGCCACGAGCGTGTGGATGGCCGAACAGCTGGGGCGTCCGAGCCCCTCCAGAACCGTCCGCGCCCTCTCCCACAAGGAGTAACGAAGACATGTCCCTCGACCACCGGCTCTCCCCCGAGCACGAGGAACTCCGCCGCACCGTGGAGGCGTTCGCGCACGATGTCGTCGCACCCAAGATCGGCGACTTCTACGAGCGGCACGAGTTCCCCTACGAGATCGTCCGCGAGATGGGCAGCATGGGCCTGTTCGGCCTGCCCTTCCCCGAGGAGTACGGCGGCATGGGCGGCGACTACCTCGCCCTCGGCATCGCCCTGGAGGAGCTGGCCCGCGTCGACTCCTCGGTCGCCATCACCCTGGAGGCGGGCGTCTCCCTGGGCGCCATGCCGCTCTACCTCTTCGGTACGGAGGAGCAGAAGCAGCAGTGGCTGCCGAAGCTGTGCGCGGGCGAGGCGCTCGGTGCCTTCGGCCTGACCGAGCCGGGCGCGGGCAGTGACGCCGGCGGCACCCGCACCACCGCCGTCCGCGACGGCGACGAGTGGGTCATCAACGGCTCGAAGTGCTTCATCACCAACTCGGGTACGGACATCACCGGCTTGGTCACGGTCACCGCGGTGACCGGCCGCAAGGCGGACGGCCGTCCGGAGATCTCCTCCATCATCGTGCCGTCCGGCACCCCGGGCTTCACGGTGGCGGCCCCGTACTCGAAGGTGGGCTGGAACGCCTCCGACACCCGGGAGCTGGCCTTCGACGACGTCCGGGTCCCGCTGGCGAACCTGGTGGGCGAGGAGGGCCGCGGCTACGCCCAGTTCCTGCGGATCCTCGACGAGGGCCGGATCGCGATCGCGGCGCTGGCCACGGGCCTGGCGCAGGGCTGTGTGGACGAGTCGGTCAAGTACGCCAAGGAGCGGCGGGCGTTCGGCCGGCCCATCGGCGACAACCAGGCCATCCAGTTCAAGCTGGCGGACATGGAGATGCGCGCGCACATGGCTCGAATCGGCTGGCGCGACGCCGCCTCCCGCCTCGTTGCGGGCGAGCCGTTCAAGAAGGAGGCGGCGATCGCGAAGCTGTACTCCTCGACCGTCGCGGTCGACAACGCGCGTGAGGCCACGCAGATCCACGGCGGTTACGGGTTCATGAACGAGTACCCGGTGGCCCGGATGTGGCGCGACTCGAAGATCCTGGAGATCGGCGAGGGCACGAGCGAGGTGCAGCGCATGCTCATCGCCCGGGAGCTGGGCTTCTCCGCCTAACTCGGACATACCACAAGGGGGCCCGAAAAAACTTAGGGCCCCCTTACCGTTTTCAGCCAAGGTTAGGCTAACCTTCCCACCGAACGGCCCAGTGGTCGCCCCGGCACGTACTGAAAGCGGACACCAAAATGCCCAAGTCCCGTACCTCCCCCTTCACCCGTCGCGGTCTCATCGCCGCCGGCGGCGCTCTCGGCCTCGTCGCGGCGCTGACCGCGTGCGGCGGCGGCTCCGGCTCGGCGAAGAGCGAGGGCGACAAGGACAAGGGTGCCGCGGCCTCGGGCGCCTGGACCTTCAAGGACGACCTCGGCAAGGACATCAGCCTGAAGGCCCAGCCGAAGAACGTCGTGGCCTACACCGGCACGGCCGCCGCGCTCTACGACTACGGCGTCCAGGTCAAGGGCGTGTTCGGCCCGACCAAGACCCCCGACGGCAAGCCGGACGTGACGGCCGGTTCGATGGACATCTCCAAGGTGGAGATCCTCGGCAACGTCTACGACGAGTTCAACGTCGAGAAGTACGCCTCCCTCCAGCCCGAGCTGCTGGTCACCAACACCTGGGACGGCACGTACTGGTACGTCCCCGAGGCCTCCAAGGACAAGATCCTGAAGCTGGCCCCGGCCGCCGCGATCGGCACGGGCGGCAACGCCTCCATGGACCAGGCCCTGCAGCGCACGGCCGACCTGGCCAAGGCCCTCGGCGCCGACCTGAACGCCAAGAAGACCACCGACGCGAAGGCCGCCTTCGAGGCCGCCGCCAACAAGGTCCGCGAGGCCACCAAGGCCAACCCGGGCATCAAGGTGCTCGTCGGCTCCGGCACCGCCGACCTGTTCTACGTCTCCACCCCGAAGACCTCGGCCGACCTGAAGTACTTCGAGACCCTGGGCGTCGAGTTCGTCGTCCCGGAGCAGGACAAGCTCGACCAGGGCGGCTTCTTCGAGAGCCTCAGCTGGGAGAACGCCGGCAAGTACAAGGCCGACCTGGTCCTGCTCGACAACCGCACCGGCACCGCCCAGCCGGAGGACCTGAAGGCCAAGCCGACCTGGACCGAGCTGCCCGCCGTCAAGGCCGGCCAGGTCGCCCCGCGCGTGACCGAGCCGATCTACTCGTACGAGAAGTGCACCAAGATCCTGGAGGACCTGGCCAAGGCCATCCAGGGCGCCAAGAAGGTCAGCTGACCACCGGCCTGACGGCACCACCGGCCTGACGGCACCACCCGCCTGACGGCCCACCGACCTGAAGGCACCACCGGCCACCGGCGCCGGGACCGCGGCAACCGCCCCGGGCCCGGCGCCCGCCCGACTTCCCAGGGGGACTCCGCATGACCGCCACCGCGCCCGAGAGCACCGGGGCCGTGGCCCACTTCCGTTTCTTCACGATGGAAGTGGTCCGCACCCGGCGCCTCGGCCACTCGTTCCTGCGGGTCACCTTCGGCGGCGAGGCCCTCGCGGACTTCCGCTCGGGCGGCCGGGACCAGAGCCTGTCGCTCTTCCTGCCGCCCGCCCACCGGGAGCACACCGAGCTTCCGTCCACGGACGAGGACACCTGGTTCGCGGGCTGGCGCGGGATGCCGGACGAGGAGCGCCCGGTGATGCGCTCCTACACCGTGCGCGAGCAGCGCACGACGGCCGAGGGGGCGGTCGAGGTCGACATCGACTTCGTGCTGCACGGGGACTCCTCCCCGGCTTCCTCCTGGGCCGGGCGGGCGGTGACCGGCCGTCGGATCCTGGCGATCGGCCCGGCCGTCGCGGAGAACAAGTCCGTGCGCTTCCAGCCGCCCGCCGGCACCGACGCGCTGGTGATGTACGCGGACGAGACGGCGCTGCCTGCGGCCGCGGCCATCTTGGAGGGGCTCGACGCCGACCTGCGGGTCACGGCCTTCTTCGAGGTCCCTCACGCCGATGACCGGCTCGACCTGGCCGCCCCGGCGGGAGCGGACGTCACCTGGATCGTGCGGGAGGCCGGCCCGGGTCGTACCGGGCGCGTCGTGGACACGGTGCGCGCGGCCGAACTGCCCACCTCCGGAACCCCGTACGCCTGGCTGGCGGGCGAGGCCGGCACCATCCGCGCCGTACGCCGCCACCTGGTGCAGGAACGTTCCATCGACCGGCGTGCGGTGCGCTTCACCGGCTACTGGCGCCTGGGGGCGAGCGAGGAGGAGCTCCTCGCCGAGGCGTACGCGGGCCGGGCTCCCAGCGAGGACCCCGGCGCCGCCCTGTAGCGGACTCCGGGCAGCCGCGCGCAGCTCCGCAGCGGCCCGTGGACACGCTCGACGGCTCTTCGGCGGGCCCTGGCTTTTCGGCCAGGGCCCGCCTCCATTTGGCTTGCAACTTAGGTTAGGCTAACCTAAGAACCACCTTCCCCACCCTTCTCCCCCTGCCCGGAGGAAAGTTGATGCGCTCGCATCTCCTGAACGAGACGACCTCGGAGCACTACCGCCGCTCCGTCACCGAGGGCGTCGAGCGCGTCGCGGCCAAACTCGCGAGCGTCCAGGGACCCCACACCGGGATATCGGTCGACGAACTCGCCCCGGTCGTCAACGGGATCGACCTGGACCGGCCCCTGGACGACCCGGCCGCCGTCCTCGACGAGCTGGAGGAGGTCTACCTGCGGGACGCGGTGTACTTCCACCACCCGCGCTACCTGGGCCACCTCAACTGCCCGGTCGTCATCCCCGCCGTCCTCGGCGAGGCGATCCTCTCGGCCGTCAACTCCTCCCTGGACACCTGGGACCAGTCCATCGGCGGCACCCTCATCGAGCGCCGCCTGATCGACTGGACCGCCGGGCGCATCGGCCTCGGCCCGGCCGCGGACGGCATCTTCACCTCCGGCGGCAGCCAGTCCAACTTCCACGCGCTGCTCCTGGCCCGCGACGAGGCCTGCCGGAAGGTCATGCAGGGCAGCGGACGCGCCCTGGCCAAGTCCGAGGTGCTGCCGAAGCTGCGCATCTTCACCTCCGAGGCCAGCCACTTCAGCGTCAAGAAGTCGGCCGCCATGCTCGGACTCGGCTACGAGGCCGTCATCGCCGTCCCGGTCGACCGCAACCGCCGCATGGACACCTCCGTCCTCGCCCTGGAGCTGGAGGAGTGCGTCCGCGAGGGCCTGCACCCGATGGCCGTCGTGGCCACCGCCGGCACCACCGACTTCGGGTCCATCGACCCGCTCCCCGAGATCGCCCGCCTGACCGCCGAGCACTCCGCGTGGATGCACGTGGACGCCGCCTACGGCTGCGGACTGCTGGTCTCCCCCACCCGCCGGCACCTGCTCGACGGCATCGAGCACGCCGACTCGGTGACGGTCGACTACCACAAGTCCTTCTTCCAGCCCGTCAGCTCCAGCGCGATGCTGGTCCGCGACCGCGACACCCTCAAGCACGCCACCTACCACGCGGACTACCTCAACCCGCGCCGCATGGCCGAGGAGCGGATCCCGAACCAGGTCGACAAGTCCATCCAGACCACCCGCCGCTTCGACGCGCTCAAGCTCTGGATGACCCTGCGCACCATGGGCGCCGACGGCATCGGGCAGCTCTTCGACGAGGTCATCGACCTGGCCGCGGCCGGCTGGGACATCATCGACGCCGACTCCCGCTACGAGGTCGTCGTCCGCCCGCAGATCTCCACCCTGGTCTTCCGCTACGTCCCCGAGGGCGACGTCCGCGCCGACCTCGTCGACGAGGCCAACCTGCACGCCCGCAAGGCCCTGTTCGCCTCCGGTGAGGCCGTCGTCGCCGGCACCAAGGTCGACGGGAAGCAGTACCTGAAGTTCACCCTCCTCAACCCGCAGACCACCACGGCCGACATCGAGGCCGTGCTCGACCTCCTCGCGTCCCACGCCGAGCAGTACCTGGGAGAATCCCTTGCAGTCGTCTCGTGAGCCCCGTGACCCCCGCCGGCCCCACGATTTCATCGGTATCGGCCTCGGTCCCTTCAACCTGGGACTCGCCTGCCTGACCGCCCCGATCGACGAGCTCGACGGCCTCTTCATCGAGACGAAGCCGCACTTCGAGTGGCACGCCGGGATGTTCCTGGACGGCGCGCACCTGCAGACGCCGTTCATGTCGGACCTGGTCACCCTGGCCGACCCCACCTCGCCCTTCTCCTTCCTGAACTACCTGAAGGACAAGGACCGGCTGTACTCCTTCTACATCCGGGAGAACTTCTACCCGCTGCGGACCGAGTACAACGACTACTGCCGCTGGGCCGCCGACCGCCTCGACAACGTCCAGTACTCCACCTCCGTCACCGAGGTCACGTACGACGAGCAGGCCGGCCTGTACTCGGTCAGCACCGACCGCGGCGAGACGCACCTGACCCGCCGCCTGGTCGTGGGCACCGGCACCCCGCCGTACGTCCCCGCCGCCTGCGGGCAGCTGGCCGGCGACTTCATCCACAACTCCACCTACATGCAGCACAAGGCGGAGCTCCAGAAGAAGAAGTCCATCACGCTGGTGGGCTCGGGACAGAGCGCCGCGGAGATCTACTACGACCTGCTGGCGGAGATCGACGTCCACGGCTACCAGCTCAACTGGGTCACCCGCTCCCCGCGGTTCTTCCCGCTGGAGTACACCAAGCTCACGCTGGAGATGACCTCCCCGGAGTACGTGGACTACTTCCACGCCCTCCCCGAGGAGACCCGCTACCGCCTGGAGACGCAGCAGAAGAACCTCTTCAAGGGCATCGACGGCGAACTCATCAACGCCATCTTCGACCTGCTCTACCAGAAGAAGGTCGGCATGCCCGGCCCGGTGCCCACCACCCTGCTGACCAACACCTCGCTGAACTCGGCGGCGTACGACACCACCACCGGCACGTACACCCTGGGCCTGCGCCAGGAGGAGCAGGAGCGCGACTTCTCCCTCTCCACCGAGGGCCTGATCCTCGCGACCGGCTACAAGTTCGTGCTGCCGGAGTTCCTGGCGCCGGTCCGTGACCGCCTCAACTTCGACGGCCACGGCCGCCCCGACGCGGCCCGCAACTACAGCATCGACGTGACCGGCCGCGAGGTCTACCTGCAGAACGGCACCGTCCACAACCACTCGATCACCGCGCCCGACCTGGGCATGGCCGCGTACCGCAACGCCTACCTCGTCAAGGAGATGCTGGGCCGCGAGTACTACAAGGTCGAGAAGTCCATCGCGTTCCAGCAGTTCGCGGCCCCGGAAGGCACGCACATATGAGCACCACCGAGACCCTGTACTCCCGCACCGACGCGGACCTCGGCACCTTCGCCATCCGCCCCCTGGACCCGTTCTCCGACGCGGAGCTGCTCCACGGCTGGGTGACCCACCCCAAGGCGGCGTTCTGGATGATGCAGGACGCCTCGCTGCCCGACGTCGAGCGCGAGTACATGAAGATCGCGGCCGCCGAGCACCACCACGCGTTCATCGGCCTCCACGAGGGCCGCCCGGCCTTCCTGATGGAGCGCTACGACCCGAGCGAGCTGGAGCTGGTCGGCCTGTACGACGCCCAGCCCGGCGACGTCGGCATGCACTTCCTCGTCGCGCCCAGCGACACCCCCCTGCACGGCTTCACCCGCGCCGTCATCACCACCGTGATGGCCGCCCTGTTCGCGGACCCGGAGACCCGCCGCGTCGTGGTCGAGCCGGACGTGAACAACACGGCCGTGCACGCCCTGAACGAGGCCGTCGGCTTCGTCCCGCAGGGCCCGGTGCAGAAGCCGGAGAAGCAGGCCCTGCTGAGCTTCTGCACCCGCGAGCAGTTCGAGGCGGCCACCGGCCTGACGGGAGCGTCGGTATGAGCCTCGCCGACGCGATCTCCCACCTCTCCCCCGAGCTGTGGGAGCGGGCGAACCGCGCCCTGGTCCGCAAGGCCCTGGCGGAGTTCTCCCACGAGCGCCTGCTGACCCCGAAGCCGCTCGGCGACGGATCGTACTCCGTCCGCAGCGACGACGGCACCGTCGAGTACCGCTTCACGGCCACCCGCCACGAGCTCGACCACTGGACCGTGGACGAGTCCTCGGTCACCCGCCTCCAGAACGGCACCGAGCTCCCGCTGGACGCCCTCGACTTCCACATCGAGATGCGCGAGGCCCTGGGCCTGAGCGCCGAGGTCCTGCCGGTCTACCTGGAGGAGATCTCCTCCACGCTGGCGGGCTCGGGCTTCAAGTACACCAAGCCGCAGGTGCCGGCCGCCGTCCTGGCGAAGTCCTCGTTCCAGGACGTCGAGACGGGCATGACCGAGGGCCACCCCTGCTTCGTGGCCAACAACGGCCGCCTCGGCTTCGGCGTCCACGAGTTCCGCGCGTACGCGCCGGAGGCGGCGAGCCCCGTCCACCTGGTGTGGGTGGCGGCCCGCAAGGACGTCTCCACCTTCACGGCGGGCGCCGGCCTGGAGCACGACTCCTTCATGCGGGCGGAGCTGGGCGAGGAGACCCTCGCGGTCTTCGAGGAGCGGATGGCCGCCCAGGGCCTGGACCTGGCGGACTACCACCTGCTGCCCGTCCACCCCTGGCAGTGGTGGAACAAGACCACGGTGACCTTCGCCGCGGAGATCGCGGGCCGGCGGCTGGTGCTGCTGGGCGAGGGCACGGACAGCTACCTGGCGCAGCAGTCCATCCGGACCTTCTTCAACACGAGCGCCCCCGAGAAGCACTACGTCAAGACGGCGATCTCGGTCCTCAACATGGGCTTCATGCGCGGCCTGTCCGCGGCCTACATGGAAGCCACCCCGGCGATCAACGACTGGCTGCACCGCCTGATCGAGGGCGACGAGGTCCTGCAGTCGGTGGACTTCTCGATCATCCGCGAGCGGGCGGCGATCGGCTACCACCACCGCCAGTACGAGCGCGCCACCGACCGCTACTCGCCGTACCGCAAGATGCTGGCCGCGCTGTGGCGCGAGTCGCCCGTCGCGTCGCTGAAGGAGGGCGAGCGCCTGGCGACCATGGCGTCGCTGCTCCACGTGGACTCCGAGGGACGGTCCTTCGTCGGCGCCCTGATCGCCGAGTCGGGCCTGACGCCGGCGGAATGGCTGCGCCACTACCTGCGGGCGTACCTGGTGCCGCTGCTGCACTGCTTCTACCAGTACGACCTGGCGTACATGCCGCACGGCGAGAACACCATCCTCGTCATCGAGGACGGCGTGGTGAAGCGGGCGATCTTCAAGGACATCGCCGAGGAGATCGTGGTCATGGACCCGGACGCGGTCCTGCCGCCGGCGGTGGAGCGGATCCGGGCGGACATCCCGGAGGACATGAAGCTGCTGTCGATCTTCACGGACGTGTTCGACTGCTTCTTCCGCTTCCTGGGGCCCATCCTCGCCACCGAGGGGGTCTGCGAGGAGGACGTGTTCTGGCAGGCGGTCGCGGACTGCGCCCACGCCTACCAGGACTCGATGCCGCAGCTCGCGGAGCGCTTCGAGCGGTACGACCTGTTCGCCGAGGAGTTCCAGCTGTCCTGCCTCAACCGGCTCCAGCTGCGCAACAACAAGCAGATGGTCGACCTCGCCGACCCGTCGGCAGCCCTCCAGCTGATCGGCAACCTCAAGAACCCCGTCGCGCCCTTCGCGCGGCGGTAGGCACGGGGCGGGCGGTGCTTGACGATACGGTCCCTCGCAAGCACCGCCCGCTTCCAGCCTGCTAGCGTCCGCACACATGGTCGAATTCACCAACAGGCGGGACATCACCTCGCCCGCTCAGCTCGCTCCCGTGCAACTCGAACAGCTCGTGCTGTGTGGGGCCGCCTACGACGACGAGGACCTCCCGGCCGAACGGCGCCTGAACCAGGACGCGCCCGACGACGAGGCGGTGCTGTACTCCTGTGAACTCTGGGACGTGGTGGCCGCCGACGGGTCGCCCGTCTACGAGGCGTGGTTCTACCAGTCGGACAGCGGATCGATCTTCCTGGCGGGTACCACCGAGATGGTCGCCCAGATCATCCAGTGCGGCCTGGAGTGCGAGGACGCGGAGCGTGAAGGGGAGCTGGGTGCCGCGCTGGTCCGCGCCGGCCTCCTCCCGCCCGGCGACTCGGAGTACCGGCGTTTCAGCGGGGCTGCCGCCCCGGAGGCGTAGCCCGTAGGACCGGTCCGCGGCAGACGCCCGAGGACCGCGCCTACGGCCAGGGCACGTCCGGGGCGCGGTGGAAGGTGATCCCCTGCGCGTCCAGGCGGGCCCCGTGGGCGGCGAGGCGCCCGCTGTACGCGCCCCAGTCGCGCGCGGCGGCCGGGCTCCAGCCCAGTTCCGCCAGGCTCAGCACCCGGGGGAAGGCCATGAACTCCAGGTCGGCGCGGGTCGCGATGGTCTCCGTCCACAGGGGCGCCTCGACGCCGAGGACGGCCGATTCCGGGACGTCCGGCAGGTACGCCCCCGGGTCCCAGTCGTAGGAGCGGCGCACCGGGACGTATCCCGCCCAGGCCAGGCCCTGCTTCGTCGCCGCGTCGTACTTCATGTCCAGGTACAGCCGGTCCGCCGGCGACAGGACCAGCGGGTGGCCGGCCTTCGCCGCCGCGGCCACCGCCGCCTTCTCCGCCGCCGCGGTCCGGTCGTGGCCCCAGTACTGCAGGACCGCGCCCGCGGCCGGCCGGGCCGAGGCCAGCTGGTGCCAGGCCACCACCGTCTTGCCGTACCGCGCGACGGTCTGCTGCGCCCGGTCCATGAACGCCGCGTAGTCCGCGGCCGGCGTCCGGTGGGCCTCGTCGCCGCCGATGTGCAGGTAGCGGCCGGGGGTGAGCGCGGCCAGCTCCCCGAGCACGTCCTCGACGAACTCGTACGTCCGCTCCTTGCCGACGCACAGCGAGCTGAAGCCGACCTTGGTGCCGGTGTAGCGCTCGGGCGCCTTGCCGTCGCAGTTCAGCTCGGCGTAGGAGGCGAGCGCGGCGTTGACGTGGCCCGGCATGTCGACCTCGGGGACCACGTCCACGTACCGCTCGGCCGCGTAGGCCACCAGGTCCCGGTACTGCTCCTTCGTCCAGTACCCGCCGGGGCCGCCGCCGACCTCGCTGCCGCCGCCGTACTCGGCGAGCCGGGGCCAGGAGTCGATCGCGATGCGCCAGCCCTGGTCGTCGGTCAGGTGCAGGTGGAGGGCGTTGACCTTGTACTGGGCGAGCTGGTCCACGTACCGCTTGGCCTGGTCCACCGTGAAGAAGTGGCGGGCGACGTCCAGCATCGCCCCCCGGTACGCGAAGCGGGGCGCATCGGTGATCCGGCCCCCGGGGACGGTGCCCGGCCCGGCCACGGGCAGCAGCTGGCGCAGGGTCTGCCCGGCGTGGAACAGGCCGGCCGGGGTGCGGGCGGTCAGGGTGACCCCGCGCGGGCCGGAGTCCAGCCGGTAGCCCTCCTCGCCGAGCCCCTCGGCCCGGGCGTCGATCCGCAGCCGGATCCCGTCGCCGGCCGAGCCGTGGATTACGGGCAGCGGCAGCCCGGTGGGGCCGCGCAGCTGCTCGGCGAGGAGCTCGCCGACCCGCCGGACCTCGGCGTGGCCGGCCGGGCCGGTACGGATGACCGTGGCCGCCGCGACGGGGTAGCCCGGACCCTCGGCGTGCGCGGAGGCGGGGGCGGGCAGGAGCCGCTGGAAGGGGGTGGGGGTGGTGGCGGGGTGGGCCTCGCCTGGGCGGGCGTCCCCGGGTCGGGCGTCGTCGCCGCGGGCGGAGGCGCAGGAGACGAGCGCGCCGAGGACGAGGAGGGCGCCGAGCGTGCGTCGCAGGACTCTCATGGCCCAGGTATAGGCCAACTGCCGTGCGGGGGACGGTGCGAGAATCGCCGGATGGCGGAAATCATCCAGAAGGACGGTACGTGGACCTTCGACGGGGACGCGGTGCGCATCGTGCCCGGTCGGGACAAGGGAGTGGGTCTGCTGCGGCAGACCCTCGGCGAGGTGGTCGTACCCCTGCGGGCGCTGGCGGGGATCAGCCACGAGCCGGGGCGGAAGTCGGGCCGGCTGAGGCTGCGGCTGCGCGACGGGGCGTGCCCGCTGCTCCAGGTGACCGGGGGGCGCCTGCCGGAGGCCTCCGACCCGTACCGGCTGACCGTGGATTCGGACCGCAGCGGGGTGGCCGACTACTTCGTGGACGAGGTGCGCAACGCGCTGGTGCTGGAGCAGGTGCCGGCGGGGCCGGTGGACGCGTACCTGCTGCCGGGGCCGGCGGTGCCGATCACGGTGGGGGCGGGTGACGGGACGGTGGCCTTCGACGGGGACCGGGTCGGCCTGGACTGGAACTGGACGTCGGAGGAGGCCAAGAGCTCGGGCGGGCCGCGCGAGTTCCGGGTCGGTGACCTGCGGTCGGTGGAGTGGTCCCCGTCGAAGGGCCTGGACAACGGCTGGATCCGGTTCGGCCTGGCGGGGGCGGCACCGGCTCCGGCGCCCAAGTACGACCCGTACGCGGTGGAGCTGTTCGGCTTCAAGAAGGACCCGCTGATGGCCCTGGTCGCGGCGGCCGTGGCGGTGCGGATGCCGCATCCGGCGGCGCCGGCCGAGCCCGTTCCGGTGCCGGCGCAGTCGCCGTCGCTGGCTCCGGCGCCCGCGGCGGAGGCGGCGTCCGCGCCGGCCGGGGCGGGGGGCGGGGAGGACCACGACGCGCTGCTTCGGCGGCTGCGGGAGCTGGGTGAGCTGCACCACGCGGGGATCCTCACGGCGGACGAGTTCGCCGCCGCCAAGCAGGCCGTTTTGCGTCGGTTTTAGCCGGTTGAGTAGCGGATCGATGCATTCCGCAGGTACGTACCAGCGTGATCCTGCCCGCATTCGGGCAGGATCTTTGCTTTTCCAGGGCGCCGGGCGTCAATATCTACGAGTGCTCGACCGCCGCCCGTCGTACGACGACCTCGTCGAACACCTGGTGCGCAGCACCGCGCTGCGCCGCGGGGAGGCCGCCCGGGTGGTGCTCGACGTGCTCGCGTACTTCGACGAGACGACCGAGGAATTCGTCCGGCGCCGCCACCGGGAACTGCAGTCCGGTGGGGCCGTCAACGCGGAGATCTTCGAACGGATCGCGGCCGAGCTGCCGCACCGGGCCGTGGCGCCGCCGGAGCTGTCCCTGCGACAGCTCCGCCGCATCGTCTACGGCTGACCGGCCCGCACGGCAGCGGTCACGGCACACCCGCCGCTCCGGCAGCGGCGACAGCGACACCCGAACCTCAGGAGGGGCAACACTTCATGTGCGGAATCGTGGGATACATCGGCAAGCGCGACGTGGCGCCGCTGCTGCTCGAAGGCCTGCAGCGGCTTGAGTACCGCGGGTACGACTCCGCGGGCATCGTCGTCAACAGCCCGAAGTCCACGGCGCTGAAGGTCGTCAAGGCCAAGGGCCGTGTGCGCGACCTGGAGACCCGCGTCCCCAAGCGCTTCGCAGGCACCACCGGCATCGCCCACACCCGCTGGGCCACCCACGGCGCCCCGAGCGACACCAACTCCCACCCGCACCTGGACACCGAGGAAAAGGTCGCGGTCGTCCACAACGGCATCGTCGACAACGCCGCCGAGCTCCGGGCCAAGCTGGAGGCCGAGGGTGTGGTCTTCGTCTCGGAGACCGACACCGAGGTGATCGTCCACCTCATCGCCCGCTCCGAGGCCGACACCCTGGAGGAGAAGGTCCGCGAGGCCGTCAAGGTCATCGAGGGCACCTACGGCATCGCCGTCATGCACGCCGACTTCGCCGACCGCATCGTCGTCGCCCGCAACGGCTCCCCGGTGATCCTCGGCATCGGCGAGAAGGAGATGCTCGTCGCCTCCGACGTGGCCGCCCTGATCGCCCACACCCGCCAGGTCGTCACCCTGAACGACGGCGAGATGGCCACCCTCAAGGCCGACGACTTCCGCACGTACACCACCAGCGGCACCTCCACCACCGCCACCCCGGAGACCGTGGAGTGGGAGGCCGCCTCGTACGACATGGGCGGCCACGACACCTACATGCACAAGGAGATCTCCGAGCAGCCCGACGCGGTCGACCGCGTGCTGCGCGGCCGGATCGACGACCGCTTCTCCACCGTCCACCTGGGCGGCCTGAACCTGGACCCGCGCGAGGCGCGCGGCATCCGCCGGGTCAAGATCCTGGGCTGCGGCACCTCGTACCACGCCGGTCTGATCGGCGCGGGCCTCATCGAGGGCATGGCCCGCATCCCCGCGGACGCCGAGCCCGCCTCCGAGTTCCGCTACCGCAACCCGGTCGTGGACCCCGACACCCTCTACATCGCCGTCTCCCAGTCCGGTGAGACCTACGACGTCCTCGCCGCCGTGCAGGAGCTCAAGCGCAAGGGCGCCCGCGTCCTCGGCGTCGTCAACGTGGTCGGCTCCGCGATCGCCCGCGAGGCCGACGGCGGCGTGTACGTGCACGCCGGCCCCGAGGTCTGCGTGGTCTCCACCAAGTGCTTCACCAACACGGTCGTGGCCTTCGCACTGCTCGCCGTGCACCTGGGCCGGATACGCGACCTGTCCGTCACCGACGGCAAGCGCATCATCGAGGGCCTGCGCCGCCTGCCCGCCCAGATCGAGGAGATCCTCAAGGGCGAGGAGGACATCAAGAAGCTCGCCGCCGAGTACGCGGACGCCAAGTCGATGATGTTCATCGGCCGCGTGCGCGGTTACCCGGTGGCCCTGGAGGCCTCCCTGAAGCTCAAGGAGATCTCCTACATCCACGCCGAGGCCTACCCGGCCTCCGAGCTCAAGCACGGTCCGCTCGCCCTGATCGAGCCGGCGATGCCGACGGTCGCGATCGTCCCGGACGACGACCTGCTGGAGAAGAACCGCGCCGCGCTGGAGGAGATCAAGGCCCGCAGCGGCCGGATCCTGGCGGTCGCGCACCGCGAGCAGGAGAAGGCGGACCACACCATCGTCGTCCCGAAGAACGAGGACGAGCTGGACCCGATCCTGATGGGCATCCCGCTGCAGCTGCTGGCGTACCACACGGCTCTGGCCCTGGGCCGGGACATCGACAAGCCGCGCAACCTGGCGAAGTCCGTCACGGTCGAGTAGTCGACCCGACGCAGGCGCGTACGAGAACGGCCCCCGGGACACCCGGGGGCCGTTCCGCGTTTCGGCCGCACGGTCAGGCCCTGCGGCCGGTCAGGCCCTGCGGCCGGTCAGCCTGCGGTGACCGTGCTGCCGCGGGATGCCTTGCCGAGGGCGGTCGGCCAGTGGGCCAGAGCCGCCGTGGCGCCGTACCAGGTCAGCAGCCCGGAGACGGCGGCCACCCAGCCGGCGGCCTTGGCCAGGCCGCCGCTGTCGGCGAGGGTGCCGATCGCGAGGAGCAGCAGGGACAGGGTGAGCAGGGCGTATGTGCCCTGGCCGAACAGTCCGCTCGCGGCGCCCGTGGTGAGGGTCAGCGCGAGGAGCGCGAAGAGGACCAGGAACAGGCCCGCCGCGTGCGCGGAGGCCTTGGCGTCGGCCCCTGCGGCCCAGGTGAACCAGAAGGCGCCGAGGCCGGCGAACGCCGTGCCGTTGAAGCCGTTTCCGCCGCGGAACTCCAGGAGCCCGAGGACGAAGAGGCCGAGGCCGCCGACGTAGGTCGCGAGCGAGACGGCGTCCGCCGCGGACACCCCGCCGATGATGCCGGTGTGGCCGATACCGAATGCGAGAAGGGTGAGACCCAGGGCGATGTTCCCGAGGGTCGAGGTCGAGGCCGTGCTTCCCGCAGAGACACCATTGTCCACGGCGGGCTCCCTTCGATCTGCAGTTGTGTGCTGCGTCCCAGCAGCATTTATCTACCCTTTACAGGGGTGCACAACCGCACAATCGATACGGCGCCGATTACGGAATGACAACGACCGGTCGCTGTGCGCGCTTGGCGAGCCGGCCCGCCACGGACCCGAAGATCCGGCCGACGATCCCGTGCGTCGAACCGACCACGATGGCGTCCGCCGAGTACTCCCGGCCGACCTCCTCCAGCTCGTGGCAGATGTCCCCGCCCCGCTCGACCAGGATCCAGGGCACCTCCGCCAGGTAGTCGGCGCAGGCCAGTTCCAGCCCCAGGACCTCCGTGCGGTGGTCGGGCACGTCCACGAAGACCGGCGGCTCGCAGCCGGCCCACACCGTAGTGGGCAAACGATTGGCCACGTGCACGATGATCAGCCCGGATCCGGACCGGCGGGCCATCCCGATCGCGTACGCGAGCGCCCGCTCGCTGGAGGTGGAGCCGTCGAAGCCCACCACGACACCGTGGCGGAAGGCCGGGTCGCAGGACGGACGTGCCTGTTCCGTCGCGCGCAGATCGCTCGGCACGTGATCGGCGAGCGGCTTGCGCTTGCGGTCCGCGGGTTCGGGGAATTCGTGACCGGCCATGGATGTCTCGGCGAAGGGGTCCTCGGGGGAAGGGACAAGGCAACGGGGCGACATTGGGCGAAATCGACGACTCAGGGTGACGGCACTCCGCCCGGGAAGCACCTCCCCAAGCCCTTACCCACCAGGGTACGGCGACACTCCTGTCCTGGACAGGGCTTGCCGCACTTGGAAAGTGTCCCACGGAGCATGCCGGAGCGAGGCCGCCTTGGCAATGCCCGCTGCCCCCTACAGCCAGTGACGAGCACCCTCGCACGCCACCCGTGCGCGCAGTGACCGGCCCCCGGCGCACGCCGTTGGACCAGGCGTCCGACCGTCCAGGAGAGCCCGCAGGGAGCACGCCGTGCCCGGCCATCCGGTTCACCCCGTCCAGCCCGCTCAACCGACGCCGCCCACCCCGTTCGCCGACCCGGCCCCCCGCGTCAGCGCCGCCCCCGTTCACTCGTCCGTGCGGTCCGGCAAGCACTCCCAGGACGACCCCACGGGTGACGTGGTGCGCTGGGCCGCCTTCAGTTGTCTGCTCGTTCCGGTGGTCCTCGTCGTGTACGGAACGTCCTTCGGCGGCGCCGCCGTCGCAACCCTGGGCCTGGTCGCCGTCACGGCGGTGTGCCGGGTGATGCTGCGCGCGTCCGAGAAGGGGGGCCGGGGTGCCGTGGCGGTCCTGGCGGAGGACCGGCGGCGGTCCTCGCGGGACCGGCGTCGCCGGCACTCGCGCGGAGGGGGCGGAAGCCGGAGCGGCGGTCGGGGCGGCGCGCGGCACGGCTGCAACGGCTCCCGCGGCACCGCCCGGAGGAACTGACCGATTCACGCACCCACACCCGCATGATTTCAGCCAACTTCGCGTCAACCTGCCGGTCTTGCCGGAATGCCGCTCCGCCCGCCCCACCACCGGCAACGATGATGCCGGGGGGACCGGAAGACCCGACGGGTACTGGCCACGGGCGGAGCGCGAGCTTCCTGCTCCGGTAGCGGAGTGGAACGCTTCCTGATCGAATGCTTTTCGCCAAGTTGCCAAGTCGACATAGCGCTGCGTGCTGAACTTGTCACGCCGACACCACGGGACGCAGTAGATTCGATCATGTTCTACGGCGGGGGATCCACGTGCAAGGCCGAGGGGAAACGTGCAGGTGCGACCAGACCAGGGAGTCGCGACACCCAAGGGGGGCTTAGCCATGAGCCAGGATTCCACCGCCGTCGTCACGGACGCCGGCAGGAAGCTTGCGGGGCGTCGCCGCAGGGAGATCGTTGCAGTGCTGCTGTTCAGCGGCGGGCCGATCTTCGAGAGCTCCATTCCACTCTCCGTGTTCGGCATTGACCGGCAGGACGCGGGAGTTCCACGCTATCGACTGCTCGTGTGCGCCGGGGAGGACGGTCCGCTGCGGACCACCGGCGGGCTTGAGCTGACCGCGCCGTACGGCCTGGAGGCGATCGCCCGCGCGGGCACCGTCGTCGTCCCGGCCTGGCGCTCCATCACGTCACCGCCGCCTCCGGAGGCGCTCGACGCACTGCGTCTGGCGCACGAGGAGGGGGCCCGGATCGTCGGACTGTGCACGGGGGCCTTCGTGCTCGCCGCCGCCGGTCTGTTGGACGGCCGACCCGCGACGACGCACTGGATGTACGCGCCGACGCTGGCCAAGCGGTACCCGTCCGTCCACGTCGACCCGCGCGAGCTGTTCGTCGACGACGGCGACGTGCTGACGTCCGCGGGCACCGCGGCCGGAATCGACCTGTGCCTCCACATCGTGCGCAGCGACCACGGCAGCGAGGCGGCCGGGGCACTGGCCCGCCGGCTCGTCGTCCCGCCGCGGCGCACGGGCGGCCAGGAGCGCTACCTCGACCGGTCACTGCCGGAGGAGATCGGCGCCGACCCGCTGGCCGAGGTCGTCGCCTGGGCGCTGGAGCACCTCCACGAGCAGTTCGACGTGGAGACGCTCGCCGCCCGCGCCTACATGAGCCGGCGCACCTTCGACCGGCGGTTCCGCTCGCTGACCGGCAGTGCGCCGCTGCAGTGGCTGATCACCCAGCGGGTGCTCCAGGCGCAGCGGCTGTTGGAAACCTCCGACTACTCGGTCGACGAGGTCGCCGGGCGCTGCGGGTTCCGTTCGCCGGTCGCGCTGCGCGGGCACTTCCGCCGGCAGCTGGGGTCCTCCCCGGCGGCCTACCGGTCCGCCTACCGGGCCCGCCGCCCCCAGGCCGAGGCGGCGCAGGTCTCGGAGATCTCGGCGGGTCCCGTGCCGCACCAGCGCACTCCGCAGCCCCAGCGGGCGGCGGCGGCGCTGGCCGCCTCGGGTCCGACGGTGACGGAGCTGTACGCCCCGTCGCGGGTGCTGCGCGAGCACGCGTAGCGTCGGCGCCGGGCACTGCCCGCCTGCTGAGGGCCCTCGCCCCGGTCACCACCGGGGCGGGGGCCCTTCTGCTGTTGCGGACCCGGCGTGATCCCCGGGGCAAGCGCATAAGGTGGACGCATGAACGATCGCATGGTGTGGATCGACTGCGAGATGACGGGCCTCTCGCTGACGGACGACGCACTTATCGAGGTGGCCGCGCTGGTCACCGACTCGGAGCTCAACGTACTCGGCGAGGGCGTGGACATCGTGATCCGCCCGCCGGACGCGGCGCTGGAGACCATGCCCGACGTGGTGCGCGCGATGCACACCGCCTCCGGCCTGCTCGACGAGCTGGCCGGCGGAACCACCCTCGCCGACGCCGAGGCGCAGGTCCTGGCGTACGTGCGCGAGCACGTGAAGGAGCCCCGCAAGGCGCCGCTGTGCGGCAACTCGGTCTCCACCGACCGCGGCTTCCTACTGCGGGACATGCCCGCGCTGGAGAGCCACCTGCACTACCGGATCGTGGACGTCTCCTCGGTCAAGGAGCTGGCGCGCCGCTGGTACCCGCGGGCCTACTTCAACAGCCCGCCGAAGAACGGCAACCACCGGGCGCTGGCGGACATCAGGGAGTCGATCGCCGAGCTGCGCTACTACCGGGAGGCGGTCTTCGTCCCGCAGCCCGGCCCGGACTCGGACACGGCGCGGTCCATTGCCGCGAAGTACGTCCTGCACGCCGAGTAGTCATCCGCCGGGACCCTCCGGAGGAGGGGTCGGGAATGTGGGGAGCGAGCACCCTCCCGGACCCTGTACCCTTTTCTTCGGCCGGTCGGTTTCCGACCGGACATGGTGGGTGTAGCTCAGTTGGTAGAGCACCTGGTTGTGGTCCAGGTGGCCGCGGGTTCGAGTCCCGTCACTCACCCTTACCGGAGGCCCCGGTCCGCGCGAGCGGGCCGGGGCCCTCTGTGTTCCCCCAGTCGCCGCTTCGGAATGCGTCGGCGTGGTCCTCGACCCAGGCCCCGAAGGACCGGGCCGGGTGGCCGGTGAGCTGGGGCACGTCCTCGGTGAGGCGGGCGGGAACGCCGTCGGCTGCGGCCCAGTGGGCGAGGAGCGCGTCTGCAAAGGACGCGGGTATGGAGGCCGCGGCCTCGGCCTTCCACTGCTCGGCCGTGACCGTCTCGTACGGCACGGGGCGTCCGAGGGCGCGGCCCAGTAGGGACAGTTGGTCCGCGAAGCTGAGCGACTGTGGCCCGGTGAGGGTGTAGGCGCGCCCGGCGAGGGCGGGGTCGGTCAGCACGGCGTACGCGGCCTCCGCCAGGTCGACCTCGTGGACCGGATCGGTGTGCGCGCCCGGGTACGGCAGGCGGACCGGTAAGCCGGCCTGCAGCGGCCCGGCCCAGCCGAGGGCGTTGGACGCGAAGGACCCGGGGCGCAGGAGGGTGGTCCGCAGCGGTGAGGCCAGCAGGGCTTCCTCGACGTCGCGGTGGGCCGCGGCCAGCGGGTTGTCGACGGCGGCCGGGGCCAGCACCGCAGAGGAGGACAGGAGCACGACGTGTTCGACGCCCGCGGCGGCGGCCTCCTCGACGAAGGCGTCGACGCCTGAGGCCTCGGCGTACAGGAAGACGGAGCGGACTCCGGCGAGCGCTTCGGGGAAGGTCGCCGGATCGGACAGGTCGCAGCGGACCGTGCCGGGTGTGTCCGGCGCGCGGGATCCGAGGCGGTGCGCGATGCCACGGGCGCTCAGGAGGGAGGCGAGGTTGCGGGCGACGGCGCCCCGGGCACCGGTGATGAGGATGGACATGACGGGACCTGCTTCCGGTTTGCGTGTCGGGCTGTGGCTCCACACGATAGGATCACTACGCGATACAGATTGTGCACCGAACACTCTCTGCGTTACGCAATTAAATTTCAGGCATGGAGAACCCGATGTCAACCGATTCCCCCCGTTCGGGTGAGCAGTGGAGCCGCGCCGAGCTGCTCGCGCACGTCGTGACGGAGAGCCAGCGCCACTACGCCGGCTACTCGCTCTTCACCCAGGCCCTCGCCGACCACATCGGCCTGCACCCCACCGACATGCAGTGCATCGCGCTCCTCGACCTGGAGCCCGGGCCCGTCAGCACCGGCGACGTCGCCCGCCTCACCGGCCTGACCTCGGGCTCGGCCACCCGCCTCGTCGACCGCCTGGTCAAAGCCGGCATCGTGCAGCGGCTCGCCGACCCCCACGACCGCCGCCGCTCCCTCGTCGCCCTGGCCCCCGACGCCCGCACCCGGATCGGCGAGGCCTGGGAGACCCCCGGCCGCGCCTTCGGCACCGTCCTGGACCGCTACTCCGACGCCGAGCTCGCCGTCATCGCCGACTACCTGCACCGCGCCGCCGAGGTCGGCCGTTCCCAGGCCGAGCGGCTCCAGTCCGGCGGCTGAACGGCGGCTGAACGGCTTCGGCACCGGCGAACGCCGGCGTCTCACGGCCGCCCCCCCCCTGCGCCCCGCGCCCGGGGGCGGCGGCCACACGCCTGCGCAGCCATCGCCGTACGACTGCGCCGCCGCCCGGCTCAGCTCGGCGAGGAGGCCATGGCGGCCAGCCCCTTCGCCAGCTCCTCGCGGTTCATCACCGGACCGATCTCCAACTCGGCGTTGAAGTGCAGGAACATGTCCTCCAGCAGCGCCGGCAGCTTCGAGCTGTCCTCCAGGTCGAAGACGATCCAGCAGGACCGCACGCCCTCGTGGAGGCCGAAGTAGGCGGCCTCCGGCTTCACCTTCTCCATGAACTTCTGGATCACCGTGGGCAGGGCCCCGCTCTTGATGCCCTCGTTGCTGGCGGCCGTGTCCATGTGGGCCCGGAGCATGACTCTCATGCCTGACTCCCTCCGTCAGGCCCACCCTCGGCGCGACCGCAGGCACCGGCAATATCTGGACGTCCGACCGGGTGCTCGGGCCGCGCCGCCCGCACCCGCTTCAGGCGTCGGCGCCGGGGACCAGGCCCGTACTGCCCCGCCGGGCGCCCTGGACGTGGAAGTTGAAGTCCGTGTGCCCGAGGGCCCCCATCAGCCGGAGCCAGACCGGAAGCAACATCTCCGCCCCGCGGGCCGTCTCGATGCCGCCGAGGTCCAGGACGCTCGCCTCCGGCCAGCCGAACGCGTGCAGCAGCGCCCGCACCTCCGCCTTCGCCTCGGGGTCCTCCCCGGACAGGAACACCGTGTGCTCCCCCGGCACCCGCGCCGGATCCACCATGATCCGGCAGTTCATGGTGTTCAGCGTCTTGACCACCCGCAGCCCCGGGAAGGTCCGCTGGATCCGCTCGCCGAGGCTGTCGTCGTTCACCGGTTGCAGCGTCGGCGGGAAGCCGTGGGAGTAGTCCAGCGGGTTCGCGACGTCGATGAGGATCCGGCCGTGCAGGTGCGCGGCGCCCGCCTTCGTCAGGATCGCCACGCTGGCCTTCCCCGCCGTGGCGTTGACCAGGGTCTCGCCGTGCAGGGTGGCCTCCGCGAACCCGGCCAGGCCGACGCCTGCCGCGCCGCGCTCGCCCGCCCGCCACGCGGCGAACTCGTCGCGGTCGGCGGTGGCCTCGGGATCGCGGGTGCCCATGACGACGTCGTGGCCGAGGGAGTTCAGGCGGGCGGCGACCGTACGGCCGACCATGCCGGTGCCGAGGACTGCGTAGCGCATGGGTGTTCCGATCCTTCCGATGCTTCCTACTCTGCCCGTCCGTACGCCGGTCCGTCCGTACGCCGGTCCGTCCGTACCCCGGTCCGTCCGTACCCCGGTCCGTCCGTACGCCGGTCCGACCGCCCGCTACCCGCCCAGGATCCGCAGGTCGTGGAAGAACTCGTAGCGTCGCGGGTCGTCCGGCAGAACCCAGTGGAACCCCTCCTGCAGGAACACCGCCGCCACGCTCACGGCGACCACCAGCCCGAGCAGCCACAGCGCGAGCAGCCCCGCCGCCCGGTGCGGGCCCGGCCCGGCCGTCGGAACGGCACGGTCCGCGGTCGCGTGCGCGGAGGCCAACACGATGCCGACGGCAACGGCCGACGCCTGGAAGAGGACCCACGCCCACACGTCCAGGTGCAGGCCGAGCACCTCCCCGCCGCGGCCACCGCCGCCCGGCAGCACGTGCAGCACCGCCCGCCGCCAGGAGGCGAAGGAGCCGGCGGCGACCGCGACCAGCGCCAGACCCCAGCCCGTCATGTAGTCGCGGCCCGTGACCGCCCCGTGCGCGAGTGCCGTACGGACGATGTACGCCGCCCCCGTCGCCGCCAGCAGCATGAACATCCGCTGCACGACGCACAGCGGGCACGGCTGCTGCCCCAGGGCGAACTGGACGAAGAGGCCGGCGGCGACGACGCCCGTCCAGCCGAGGACGAAGAGGCACGCGAACCAGTAGTGCACCCGTCCCAGCAGACCGCCCTCCAGCGGGGTCTCCGGGACGATGCTCTCCATCGTGGCCACGGCGGTCAGTGGATCGGGCCGAGGACGGGGGCGCCGGCCAGGTGGTGCGCCATCAGCAGGACCACCGCGGTCAGCGTGAGCCACCAGGCGCCGAGCACGGCCGTCCGCGACGCGTCCCTGCACAGGGCGATCAGCGTGGCGAGGAGGCCGCCGAAGATGAGGGTGTCCATGCCGCGGACCGTACCGACGAACGGCGCGCGCACCCCGAGAGGCGCGCCCCGTCCGCCCGCCGGTTACGTCGGTTGCCGCCCGTCCCGCCCGGTCCCCCGCCCCGCCGCCCGGCCCTGCGCCCGCCCGCCCGGCCGCACGCCCGGCCGCCCGCCGGCTCGTGCAGCCGGTGGCCCGTCAGCCACCGCGCCGCTTGCGCCGGCCGCGACGCTCCCGCCCGCCGCGCCCCCCGCCGCCCCGGGCCCGGTCGTCCAGGGCGATCCACAGCCTGACCTCGGTGCCGCCGAGCACCGACCGGCCGATCCGCACGTCGCCGCCGGTCCCCTCGGCGACCCGCCGCACGATGTCCAGCCCGAGGCCCGTCGAGCCGTCCCGGCCACCGTCGTTGCCGCGGCGCAGGGCGGCGTCGGGGTCGTCGATGCCGGGCCCGCCGTCCGACACGAGCACGATGACGGCGTCCCCCGCATCGTGCACGTCGACCGCGAACGCCGTGCCCTCGGGGGTGTGCCGGAAGACGTTGCCGAGCAGGGCGTCCAGGGCGGCCGCGAGCTCCGGCCGGGCGACCGGGATCCGTACCGTCCGGTCCACGCCGGCGAGCCGCACCTCCCGGCCCTCGTCCTCCGCGAGCGCCGACCAGAACGCCATCCGGTCCCGGATGACCTCCGAGGCGTCGCAGCCCGCTCCGGCACCGGCCCCGGCCGCCCCGGGAGCCCGCTGCTCGCGGGCGGTACGGATGATCGTGTCGACCTCCCGTTCCAGTTGCTCGACCGCGGCCCGGGTCTGCTCGGCGGCCGGCCCGTCCCCGAGCGAGGCCGTGTTGAGCCGGAGCACCGTCAGCGGCGTCCGCAGCCGGTGCGAAAGGTCGGCGGCCAGCTCCCGCTCGTTGGCCAGGAGTTCCACCACCTGGTCCGCCATCGAGTTGAACGCGACGGCCGCCGAACGGAGTTCCTTCGGCCCGGCTTCCGGTACGCGCGCCCCCAGCCGGCCCTCGCCCAGCTGGTGCGCGGCGTCCGCGAGCCGCTCTGCCGGCCGTACCAGGCGGGCACCGAGCCGGTCGGCGACCGCCACCGAGCCGACGACGAGCGCCAGGCCGACGCCCGCGAGGACCAGCCAGGCGGTGGCGACGCCGTTGCTGACCTCCCGCTCGGGCACGAGGATCTCCACGACCGCGATGTCCCCGGAGCCCAACGCGGTGGGCTGGAGCAGCGCCGAACCGCCGCGCGGCAGGGGCACCGTCATCGCCCGCCCGAGCCGCCGGGTCTCCTCCACGGCGTGCTGGCCGGCCCAGCCGGTGCCGATCTCCACCGCCGCGCCGCCGCCGACCTCCGGCACGTGGACGGCCATGCGCTGGGCGGCGCCCATCTCGGTGGACTCCACGGCCCGGCGCAGCTGCCCCGGGTCGGTGGTGATGGAGAGGGTGGGGCCGATGGTGGCGGCCTGCCGCTCGGCGTTGGAGAACGCCCGGTCGCTGGCCATCTCCTGGACGACCATCCCTAGCGGCAGGGCGAAGGCGGCGACCACCATGGTCGTGACCGCCAGGCACACCTTGACCAGCGCCCATCTCACCGGGGCGGCTCCAGCTTGACCCCGACGCCGCGCAGGGTGTGCAGGTAGCGGGGGTTGGCGGCGGTCTCGCCGAGCTTGCGGCGCAGCCAGGACAGGTGCACGTCGATGGTCTGGTCGTCGCCGTACGACTGCTGCCACACCTCGGCGAGCAGTTCGCGCCGGGACACCACCACCCCGGGTCGGCCGGCCAGGAAGGCCAGCAGGTCGAACTCCCGCCGCGTCAGGTCCAGTACGGCACCGTCCAGTTCGGCCTGCCGCCGCAGCGGGTCGATGGCCAGACCGCCCACGCGCAGGACCCGTGAGGGCCCCTCCGCCCCGGCGGCGGACCGGGCGCGGCGCAGCACGGCGGCCATCCGGGCGGAGAGGTGCTCCACGGAGAACGGTTTCGTCAGATAGTCGTCGGCCCCGTCGTTGAGCAGCCGGACGATCTCGGCCTCGTCGTCGCGCGCCGTGGCGATGATCACGGGTACGTCGGTGATGCCGCGCAGCATCTTGAGCGCCTCCGACCCGTCCAGGTCGGGTAGGCCCAGGTCGAGGATGACCACGTCGAAGCGGTGGTGGGCGACTTCGCGCAGGGCCTCCAGGGCCGTGCCGACACTGCGCACGGTGTGCGCGGCGTCGGTCAGGTGCCGGATGAGGGCGGATCGTACGAACTGGTCGTCCTCGACCACGAGCACACTTGCCATGAGCCGCACCGTAGTCCATTCGGGCGACCCAGCGGGGTGTCGGGCGGTGTTCGGGGCCGGTGGTGCAGTATGTGGGCTGATGCACCGAGGACTTGTACATGCTTTCGCCTGGACGCTGGCGACCGGGGCGGCGGTGACGCTGTCGTGGTGGGGCGTGCACACGGTGATGTCCGGAACGGCCTACGATCCGCCACTGGCGGTGCCGTTGGCCACGAAGCCGCCGTCCTCGTCGACGCACGGCGCGCAGGCCGGCGGCTCCCCCTCCCCGTCCGCGTCCGCCTCCCCGTCTCCGTCCCCGTCGGCCTCGTCGTCTGCGTCCGTGGAGGCCTCCTCCGCGAAGCCGTCGTCGAAGGCGTCGCAGGGCGCGCGTGCGGCCGGCGAACAGGGCGCCGGTGGTGCGGGCGGCGCGGTGAAGGCGTACACGGTCAACGGCGGCCGGGTGGTGTTCGACCTCGGTGCGTCCTCGGCCGACCTGGTCTCGGCGACCCCGGACACCGGCTGGCAGATGCAGGTGTGGAAGCAGCCGTTCTGGATCCGGGTGACCTTCACCAAGGGCGACCGCGAGATGTCGGTGTTCTGCACCTGGAACGGCCACCCACCCCTGGTGGAGACGTACGAGGGCTGACCGCGCCGGCTCCCGCCGCCACGCGCCTCAGTGGAAGACCGAGGGCGGCGGCTGCGGGGAGGCCACTGCCGAGCCGTCGGACACCGGGGCGGCGCCGCCGGCGAAGTCGGTGAGGGCGCGGCCGTGTTCGACCCGGCCCGGGTGCGGGTCGCTCGCGACGCGGCGGGTGAACTCGGCCACCGGAAGCTCCCGGTCGGCGGCCGCCAGGACCGCATTGCCGAACCGTTTTCCCCGCCACACCACCGGGTCCGCGGCCATCGCCAGGTGCGGGAAGCGGGCCGCGGCCGTGGCGATCTGGCCGCGCAGGTGCGCGAGCGGCGGCCCGTCCGCGAGGTTCGCCACGTACCAGCCCCCGGGCGCCAGGGCCCGGCGTACGTCGTCCAGGAACTCGGTGCTGGTCAGGTGGGCCGGGGTGCGGGCGCCGCTGAACACGTCCGCGATGACCAGGTCCGCCCAGCCGTCCGGGACCTTCGCCAGCCCGGCCCGCGCGTCCAGTGTCCGGACCCGGATCCGGGCCTGCGGGTCCAGCGGCAGGTGCTCCCGTACGAAGGCCACCAGGGCGGCGTCGATCTCCACGACCTGCTGGGTGGAGCGGGGACGGGCCGCGGCCGTGTACCGGGCGAGGGTGAAGGCGCCGCCGCCGAGGTGGACCACGTTCAGGGGCTGCCGGGCGGGGGCGGCGAGGTCGATGAGGTGGCCGATCCGACGCTGGTACGCGAACGCGAGGTGCCCCGGGTCACCGAGGTCGACGTGGGACTGCGGCGCCCCGTCGAGCAGCAGGGTCCAGGCCTCGGCCCGCTCGCGGTCGGGTGCCAGCTCCGCCTTCCCGCCGCCCACCTGACCGACGGCCGCCCCGGAGGTACCGCGCCCGCGCTGTCTGCTGCTGCCTCTGCCCTTGCCTGCCACCACCCCATTGTCCCCGGCCGTACGCGGGCCCCGGCCCACCCCGCCCCGCCCCGGACGCCACCGGTCCGTCCGGGCCCGCCCCGCCCGCCGCCCGCGCCCCTCGGGCGTCCTGGGCGCCCGAGGCGGATCAGCGGCAGTTGTCGGCGGCCTCGATCAGTCGGGCCGCCTCGCCGAGCGCCGCCCGCAGCACCTCCGGGTCGGTGACGGCGCCGACGGCGTCCGGCGGGAGCAGCCAGCCGCTGTTCCCGGCGGCGGGCAGCAGGTCGCCGAACCGCATGCCGCGCCCGTTGGTCTGCGTGCAGGCACTGCCGGGGAGGTCCCAGCCGTCGGCGGTGCCGGGCGGGACGAGGAAGCCGAGGGTGGCGCCGGCCCCGTCGTGCAGTACGGGGCCGACCCCGCCGGCCCGGCTCGCGGCCCGGCGGATGATGTCCACGGCCTCCAGGCCCTGCCGGGCCGGCACGGTCACCAGGTCCGGTGCGTCACACCCGAGGGGCTGCGTGTTCGTTCCTGCGCTCTCCATGCCGGCCTCCACCACGGGAACCACCCTCATCGATCGCCTACGGGCGGGGCGGGAGTCGCCTCCCACCCCGCAAGGGGTCCAACGCGCGGACGCGTCAACAGGTTCGGCGGCAAGACGCTGCAAAGGATGGCACTTCATGGCAGATCGCGGGTGAGATATCCCTTTTGTAGGCAAACAGTGCATCAACGGGCCGCCCCTGGCGGTACGTTCATGCGCGCCGGTACCGGCTCCACACGGCAGCACCCGCAGCACCGGCAGTGCGTTCCTTGCCAGAGAGGCCACGTCCATGGCGGCGTTCCCGCACTCACCCAACCACACCTTCCGGCGGCTGCGCGGACAGCTCTCCCCGGCCGAGTTCGCGGCCGTGGTGCGCCGGTCCGCACGGGAGATCGGAGAAACGGTTTCCTGCGACGCCCGCTACATCGGCCGCGTCGAATCCGGGGAGATCCGCTGCCCCAACTACGCCTACGAGCGGGTCTTCCTGCACATGTTCCCCGGCCGGAGCCTCACCGACCTGGGATTCTCCCCGCGCGAGGCGGTCCGCGGCCGCTGGGCGCAGCGCACCCCCGACACCCACAAGGAGAGCGACGTGCAGCGTCGCGCGTTCATGGCGGGCGGCTCCGCCACGGTTGCGGCCGCGACGTTCGGCCTCACCCTGCTCGGCGACACCCGCCGCGCGCCCTCCCGCGCCGGCGAGGCCGAGGCCGCCGCCGTCGAGGACGCCGTACGCCAGATCCGGGTGCTGGACGACCGGCACGGCGCCGACGCGCTCTACCGCCGGGCGGCCGCGCCGCTGCGCGCCGCCTACGCGCTGCTGGACGCGGGAGCGACCCGGCAGTCCACCGAGGACCGGCTGCACGCGGGCGCCGGCGAGCTCGCCGTCTCGGTCGGCTGGCTGGCCCACGACTCCGGGCGCTTCGACGACGCCCGCTCGCACTACGCGGAGGCCCTGGCGACGGCCCGGGTCTCGGGGGACGCCGGGCTGGAGGCGCACGCCTTCAGCAACATGGCCTTCCTCGCCCGGGACTGCGGTCGGCCGCGCGAGTCGGTACGGGCCGCGCAGGCGGGCCGCCACGCCGCCCGCTCCCTCGGTTCCCAGCGGCTGCTGTCGCTGCTGGCCCTGCGCGAGGCGGGCGGCTGGGCGGGCCTGGCCGACCGCAAGTCCTGCGAGGAGGCGCTGAGCCGGGCCCATACGGAATTCGCCCGCGGTCCGGCGGACGCGGACCCGGAGTGGATGTCCTTCTTCGGCGAGGCCGAGTTGGAGTCGCTGGAGTCGCGCTGCTGGGCGGCGCTCGGCGAGCACGCCCGGGCGGCCCGGCACGCGCGGCGCGCCGCGGACCTCCAGGACCCGCACTTCGCACGGAACGTGGCCCTCTACACCGCCGAGCTGGCCGACAACCTGTCCCGCGCCGGGGCCCCCGACGAGGCCGCCCGGGCGGGCGGCCGGGTCTTGGACCTGCTGGAGGACGTCCAGTCGACGCGGATCCGGTCGATGCTCTCGGCGACGGCCCGCACCCTCGTCCCGCACCAGCGCAGCCCCCGGGTGGGGGCCTTCCTGGCGCGGCACGCCGAGGCCTGAGCCCCTCGCGGCGGGCCCGACCACCCGCCGGCCCCGCCCGCCGGCCCCGCCCGCCAGCCCCGCCCGCCGCGCCGGGGCCCCGGACCCGGCCGCCGGGCCGGGCCCGGGTTACGCCTCCAGGTGCCCCGTGTCGTTCCAGCGCTCCAGCGCAGGGGCCCCGTACGCCCAGCCGAGCACTGACAGGGAGGTCGGCTCCAGGCGGATGCGGGCCCCGAAGGAGGCGTCGAAGCCGAGCCAGCGGGCGGCCAGGGTGCGCAGGACGTGTCCGTGGGCGAAGACGAGGACGTCGCGTTCGGCCGAGCGGGCCCAGGCGACGACCTCGTCCGCACGGGCCGCGACGTCGGCGACGGACTCGCCGCCGGGGACGCCGTCGCGCCAGATCAGCCAGCCGGGGCGGACGGCCTGGATCTCGGCCGGGGTCATGCCCTCGTAGTCGCCGTAGTCCCACTCCATCAGCAGGTCCCAGGGCTCCGCCCGGGCGCCGAAGCCGGCCAGGTCGCAGCTCTCGCTCGCGCGGACCAGCGGGCTGGTGCGGACCTCCACGCCGGGCAGTCCGCCCCACGGGTCCTGGGCGAGCCGCTCGCCGAGCAGCTTCGCGCCCCGCCGGCCCTCCTCCAGCAGGGGGACGTCCGTGCGCCCGGTGTGCTTGCCGAGCCTGGACCACGCCGTCTGGCCGTGCCGGGCGAGGAGGATGCGGGGGGCCATGCGGTTTCTCCCGGTACAGGTGGTCCGTGACGGTTCGGACGATTGGATCGTCCGACCATCATCCATCACATGAACCCCAGGCAACCCACGCACCCGAACAGCCGTCCTAGATCGTATGAACAACCGGCAGAAGCCCACCCGCTGGTGGGCCGAACTGCTGCTCCTGGGGCTCCTCTACGGCGCGTACTCCGGCGGCAGACTCCTCGCCCGGGGCGACGTGCAGCTGGCCGTCGACCACGGCCTCGCCGTACTGCGGGCCGAAGACCTGCTGGGGATCGCCTTCGAGCGGCCGCTGAACCGGCTGTTCTCGCACCACGCACCGCTCGGCGTACCAGCCGACTTCGTGTACGCGTCCCTGCACTACCTGGTCACCCCGGCCGTGCTGGTCTGGCTCTACCGCCGCCGCCCGGCGCACTACCGGACCGCCCGCACCTGGCTGGTGTCCTCCACCCTCCTCGGGCTCGTCGGGTTCGCGCTGATGCCCACCTGCCCGCCCCGGCTGCTCGACGCCGCGCACGGGTTCACCGACACCATGGCCCAGTACAGCGCGTACGGCTGGTGGGGCGCCGAGGCCAGCGCCCCGCGCGGGTTCGGCGGGCTCACCAACCAGTACGCGGCCATGCCGAGCCTGCACGTCGGCTGGGCCCTGTGGTGCGGGATCCTGATGTGGCGGCACGGGCGGCACCCGCTCCTGCGGGCCTTCGGCATCGCCTACCCCGCCGCCACCGTGCTCGTGGTCATGGGCACCGCCAACCACTACTTCCTCGACGCCGTCGCCGGGGCCGCCGTGATGGGCCTCGGCTACGCCGTCGCCCGCGGCCTGTCGGCCCGTACGGACGCCCGTGCGGACGCCGGTGATGACGCCGATGATGACGCCCCCGCGACGGACCTCGGGGCGGCCTCGCCAGCGGCCGGACCGGCTGCCCCACCGGCCGGTTTCCGCGGTACGACCCCGATTGTCAGTGGCGGATGGGACACTTCCGCCCGTGAGCTCCTACCCGCACAGCGGCCCGCCCCAGAAGACGACTCTGCGGCAGCGGCTCGCTGACCTGCGCGGCCCCGCCGTGCCACCCCGCCCGCTCGACGCCCGCGCGCTGGCGGCCCTCGCCGCCAACCCGGGCTGCGGCAGACGCGCCCTGCTCGACGGGGCCGGCGTGGACAAGACGGCGCTCGCAGCGGCCCTCGGCTCGCCCGCCGCCTTCGGCCAGTCGCAGTTCGCGATCATCCGGGGCAACTCCTTCGAGGCCAGGGCCAAGGCCGACGGCGGGACCGAGCTGCTGCGGCTGGTCCACCGGCACCTGGGCGACGGGGCCGAGCCGCCCGGCAGCAGCGCCCGCGTCCCCGACCTCACCGCCGCCGGCCCCGAGGGCCGGGCCGCGCGCACCGCGCTCGCCCTGCGGGAGGCCACCGCCGCCGGCGAGTGGACCCTGCTCGACCACCCGATGCTGGCCCTGGAGGTCGCCGGCACGCCCGTCTACCTGGAGCCGGACGCCGTCGTGGTGCATCCCGACGGCCGTTGGACCGTGGTGGAGATCAAGTCGTTCCCGCTGGTCGACGGGGCCGCCGACCCGGCGAAGGTGGGCGCCGCCGCCCGGCAGGCCGCCGTGTACGTCCTCGCCCTGGAGAAGACCGCCGAGAAGCTGCCCGCCGCCTCCGTCGGGCACAGCGTGCTGCTCGTCTGCCCGAAGGACTTCTCCAACCTGCCCGCCGCCGCACCCGTCGACGTCCGCCGCGAGCGGTCCGTGACCCTGCGCCAGCTGGAGCGGCTGACCCGGGTCGAGGAGCTGGCAGCGGCCCTGCCCGAGGGGCTCACCTTCGACCCGGCCCGGCCCGCGGAGGAGCTGACCGAGGCGGTCGCCGCCCTCTCCGCCGCCTACGCCCCCGAGTGCCTGGCCGCCTGCGAGCTGGCCTTCCACTGCCGGGAGCGGGCCCGGGCCGCCGGGGAGGCCACCGTGCTCGGCCGCGGCGTCCGCGGGGAGCTCGGGGCGTTCACCACCGTCGAGGAGGCCCTGGCGGCCGCCGCCGGCGGGGGCGCCCCCGACGATCCGACCGCCGCCGCACTGGAGCACGCGGCCCGCCTGCGCGCCGAAGCCCTCCAGGAGGCCGCATGCCGCTGATGGACACCCTCGCCCGGCTGGAGGCCGTGCGCTCGGGCCGGGCCCAGGCGCTGGCGACCGTACGGCACCGGCACCTGCACGAGCGCCCGCTGGTCCTCGTACCGCTGACGACCGCGGGTGAGACGGGCGCCCCGCTCGGCGCCCTCGTCGGCACCGACCCGGACGAGCCCCGCCTGCTGGTGGTGCCGCAGCCCCGCGACCGCGACCTGCGCTGGTCGTTCCTCGCCCGGCTGGCGGACGAGGTGCTGCCGTACGTGGAGGCGTACGCGGACGAGGTCGAGCTCGTGGAGCGCACCGAGACCGACCCGGAGACCGGCGCCCGCGCCAAGGTGTCGGCCGAGCTGTGCCTGGACGCGCCGCAGCTGGTGGTGCCGAGCCGGGCCGGCATCGAGTACGTGCGGCTGCTCGGCCGGTCGATGCGCTTCCGGCGGACCGCCGAGGAGGATCCGGAGAACCCGTATCCGGCGCCCGCCCGGGTACCCCTGCTGGGCCGCTGGTTCACCCACCTGGGGGAGCGGGCCCGCGTCCCGGGCTCCTCGATGCTGCTGGCGGCGACGGAGCTGCTGGCCCGGCACTGGGCGACCGGCCAGAGCAACCTGGAGGACCAGCACCTCGGCGCCCTGCTGGCCTGGATAGCCCCGCCGGACGGCGGGTCCGGCGCCGCCGCGGCCCTACGCGCCGAACAGGGCCGCGACCGGGACGGACAGCTACTGGTGCCGCCGGCCGGGCCGGCCACCGACCCGGCCTTCGACAACAAGCTGCTGGCCCCGGCGATGGCCCGCTACGACGCCGCCCGAGCCGCGGGCCGGCCCGCCGAGGTCGCCCGCGCCGAAGAGGCCGTACGCGTGCTGGTCTCGGAGCAGATGCGGCCGACCTGGCGGGCGGTGTGGCAAGCCCTGGAGCTGGTGCGCGGCCTGCCGGCGGCGGAGCGGGCCGAGGAGCGCTGGGTCCGCGACCGCTGGTCGTACACCGGGCACCGCGACCGGGTCCGGGCGGGCGAGCCGCCGCAGCCGCGCCGCGACGACGCGGTCACGGCGGCCCAGAAGCTGGCCACCCGGGAGACCGAGCAGGTGCGGCTCGACGCCCAGGAGGCGCTGGACGACCCGCTGGTCATGGCGGGCCGGCGGCTCGCGGGCGAGGCGTTCGCGGGCGAGGTCACCCACGTCGTCATGGAGTGGACGGAATCGAAGCGGCCCAGCCCGCGCCCGCTGGTGACGGTGGCCACCGACGACCGTCCGCAGCTCGCCGACGGCACCGCCAGCAGCGGCCAGAAGGTGTTCCGCTCGCTGGAGGGCCGCCCGCAGAGCGCACAGTTCGTCCGCTACGAGCCCGACGGCAGCGTGGTGCTGCGACTGCTGGACAAAATGGGCCGCGGCCGGGAGCCGGAGCCCGGCTCCGTACCGGAGAAGGGCGAGCGGGTGTGCTGGACGCTGTTCGAGCACGACGCGCGCGGCGGCCCGAAGCTGCCCGACCCGGACAGGACCCCGTGGACGCACGGCGGGCCGCCCGGATCCGCGACCGCCGAAGCCTGGCTGCCCGACGCCGTGACCGACGAGGATCTCCTGTGACTGCGACCGAGCGCACTCCCGCGGCCGCCTTCGACCCGGGCGCTGCGGCCGCCGAGGCCACCGCGGCGATCCTGCACGACACGCTGCACGGGCCCGAGCGGGGCGTGGTCGTCGACTCCCCGCCGGGGGCCGGCAAGTCCACCCTCGTGGTGCGCGCCGCCCGCGAGCTGGCCGCGGCCGGCCGCCGGCTGATGGTGGTGGCGCAGACGAACGCACAGGTCGACGATCTGGTGCTGCGGCTCGCCGACAAGGACCCGGAGCTGAAGGTCGGCCGGCTGCACAGCAGCGACGCCGACGCCTACGACCCGGCGCTGCGCGAGCTGCCCTCGGTGACCCTGTCGGCCAAGCCCGCCGACCTCGCCGAGCTGCCGGTCACCATCTCCACGGCCGCGAAGTGGGCGTACGTGAAGGACGCCGAGCCGTGGGAGCACGCCATCGTCGACGAGGCGTACCAGATGCGCTCGGACGCACTGCTGGCCGTGGGCGGGCTGTTCGAGCGGGCCCTGTTCGTGGGCGACCCCGGGCAGCTGAACCCGTTCAGCGTGGTCGGCGCCGAGCAGTGGGCGGGCCTGTCCTACGACCCCTCGGCGTCGGCGGTGACCACCCTGCTGGCGCACAACCCGCAGCTGCCGCAGCACCGGCTGCCCGTGTCCTGGCGGCTCCCGGCGACGGCCGCACCGCTGGTCTCCCGCGCCTTCTACCCGTACACGCAGTTCCGCAGCGGGACCGGCCCCGGCGACCGCCGGCTCGGGTACGGGGTCCCCTCGGACGGTTCGGGTCCGGACCGGGTGCTGGACGAGGCCGCCGAGTCCGGTTGGGGCCTGCTGGAGCTGCCCGCCCGGCACACCCCCCGCACCGACCCGGAGGCGGTCCGGGCCGTGGCCCTGGTGGTCCGGCGGGCCCTGGACCGCGGGGCGGTGACCTCGGACGAGCAGACGTCCGGGCCGGTCCCGCTGACGGCCGACCGGATCGCCGTGGGCACCGCGCACCGCGACCAGGCGGCCGCCGTCCGCGCGGCGCTGGCCTCGCTCGGGGTGTCCGGGGTGACGGTGGACACCGCGAACCGGCTCCAGGGCCGCGAGTACGACCTGACGGTCGTGCTGCACCCGCTGTCGGGGCGGCCGGACGCGACGGCCTTCCACCTGGAGACGGGCCGGCTGTGCGTACTGGCCTCGCGGCACCGGCACGCCTGCGTGGTAGTGGCGCGTGCGGGGATAGCGGAACTGCTGGACGACCATCCGTCCGCGGAGCCGGTGCAGCTGGGGGTGACGGTGAAGTTCCCCGACGGCTGGGAAGCCAACCATTCGGTGCTGGCGCACCTGGCGGAGCACCGGGTGCCCTGGAAGCCCTGAACCCCGGTCCCGGCCGGCCCCGGGCGGGCTGCTGGCGGGCTGCCGGCGGTTGAGGGCGGGCTGCCGGCGCGACTCGGAGCTGCTTGCGTTCGACGCCCGTGCGCTCCCGCAGCAGCCCGCCCACCTCGGCGGAGGGTGCCGCGCCGCTCCGTCCTGGTCCCGGGCCGGCGGGCTCCACGAGGTGGCGTCACTGCGGCGGCAGCCGGTCGCAGCCTGAGGACGGCACCCTTGCGCAGCGTTGGACAATGGAGGGTGGCCCGGAAGAAACCGGTCCCGTACGTCCACAGCAGGCCAGCAGGAGGACACGCATGGCAGAGCCCGAGCGGACCGAGCGGAAGCTGCGACCCGCACCCCTGCTCTTCGAGCCCTCGGAGGCCACCGCGGACCCGGAGCACTTCTTCGACCTGGAGTCGATCGAGGACCCTCGGGAACTGCTGGCCCGGGCCACCGAGCTGACCCTGGCCTTCCGGGCGGCGACGGAGCGCGCCATGGAGTTCCAGGCGGTGGCGGCGGCCCAGCTCGCGGACCCGCGGCGGTTCGACCGGCTGGACCCGGCGGTGATCGCCGCCGAGGCGGAGTGGACCGAGGACTACGCCCGCAAGATGATCGAGTTCGGGGAGACCCTCCAGCGCAGCGGCGGCCCGGGCACCACCTAGAGCGGCGGGGCGGACGGGCAGCCGGGCGACCGCGCCGGGCGGGCCGGGTCGCACGGGTCGCACGGGTCGCACGGACCGGGCGGACCGGGTCGCACGGGCCGGGCGGACCGGCCCGGGGCATATGCGGGGCGCAACATAGCGCATGCGCACCTTCCACGTCCGGGTTTTCGGTGACTGCTGGAACTCGAATCACTACGCGCGGTAAACCGGTCGACATGACGACGCTGACGACGGCCTCCGTTTCCGCCTGTCCCACCCAGGACGCCCGCACCGCCACCCACGTCACCCCGCTGGGCGCCGCCTGGCTCGCGTCCTCCTCGGCCCATCCGCATCACACCCTCGCCGCCTGGCAGGCCCGCCCCGCCGCCCCGGCCGTGCTGCCTTGCGGGACCGCCTTCGACGTCGTCAACGTCCCCCTCGTCCTCGGCCGCCGCATGCTGGACCTGCTGTGGTCCGAGGGGCCGGGTTGCGGGCCGGTCGCCGTGCACCGCGGCCGGATGCTGCTCTTCGCCACCACCGGCACCGCCCACCGGCTCCCCTCCCTGCTGACCTGGGAGGAGTGGGGCGGACCCCTGCCGGCGCCGCTGTGCCACGGCCACGGCGACGCGGTCACCGTCCCGCCGCTGGCCGCCGTCCCGGGCCCGTCGCGCTGGCTCGTGGCCCCCGACACCCGCTCCCCGTGGCTGCCCGGACCGGAGACGCTGCTGTGGGCGTACGTGCGCGCGGCCCGAGCTGCGGATATCGATTTTTCCTTCCGGCCCTCCTCCTGCTAATGTCTTCCTCGTCAGCAAGCGCCGCTAGCTCAGTTGGTTAGAGCAGCTGACTCTTAATCAGCGGGTCCGGGGTTCGAGTCCCTGGCGGCGCACAGACGGAAGAAGGCCCCCCACGCGAGTGGGGGGCCTTCTTCGTCGTACCGGCGCGGTTCCCGGTCAGGTGGTGATCTTGACGGTGTAGGCGCCGGTCGCGGTCCGGTCCGCCACCTCGATCCTGATCCGCTCGCCCGGCACCGTGAACGACTCCCCCACCTCCAGCGGGGCGTCCGCCAGCGGGGGGTACACCGAGCGGTCCCAGCAGGCCTCCGTGTCGGGGTGCCCGTCCAACACCTCGATCGGGCCGCCGCCCGAGGGGGCCTCGTTGCGCACCCGGTAGACCAGGACGCCCTCCGTGCAGGTGTCCCCGTCGTTCCCGGAGGAGCCGCGCGCCTCGACCGCGACGGCACTACCGGGCCCCGTGCGGATCACCGCGAGCCGGGTCCCGCCCGTGCCGCCCGGCTGCGGGGAGCGGCCCACCGGCTGCAGGGTGTGCAGGGAGGAGCCCGACTGCACGCAGTCGACCTGGGAGGCGTCCAGCCAGCCCAGCTTCCACTTGTGCCAGCCGAAGAGGTCGGGGGACATGCCGAACTGGCTGCCCATGACGTCCCAGTCGCCGACGTACGTGTCCCAGTCGCCCTTGCCGTCCGTCGGGCGGTGGTACAGGTCGGGCAGGTCGAAGACGTGCCCGGTTTCGTGCGCCAGCACGTTGCGGTCCGGAGGGTGCCGCTCGAAGACGGTGACGATGCGGCGCAGGTCCGTCCCGTCGGCCCGGATCGGCCGCTCGAAGTTGACGACCTTGGTGGCGTCCGAGTCCACGCCCGGCGCGTCGGGGTCCGCGACGAAGTACACGATGTCGTACTGCGAGAAGTCGATCTCCCGGTCGGCGGCGATCACCGCGTCCCGCAGGTAGGCGGCCCGGTCCCGGGCGGCCCAGTCGCGCTGTATCCCGTACGCGGTGGACGGCTTCGGCATGGTGATCCACTGCGCCTGCGGGTGCGGGACCAGGCGGAACCGGCCGTACGAGGCCCGCTCGAAGAAGTCGCTGGTGGCCGGGAAGTAGTCGGCGGCCAGCTCCTGCGTGGTCAGGGTGGCGCGGTGGTCGGGGAAGGAGAGGAAGACCATGACCGCGTCGAGGCTGCGCCGGGGCTGCGGGTAGGCGCCGTTCCACGTGTCCAGGCCCAGGGAGTGGTGCGCCGAGGTGCGGGTCAGCGCACACGGCCCGGCTCCGGGATCGGCGGACGCGGGACCCGCGACGAGCGACATGGCCGCGAGCGCCGTCAGGGAGGTGAGGGCCGCCGCCGTGCTGCGCATGCGGGAGCGATCCACTCCCCCGGGTGTCTCCTGTCGCGGCACATCGACCTCCCGTGGTGGATTCGTACCAACTCCTCCCACCCTGAGGTGACTGTCTTACTAGCGCCCTGTTCCAGTGCCCCACACGAGTGAGCGACGTGGCAAGCCGGTGACCTCACGGGTTCACCCTCTTGCTACAGAACGTCACGATCGATCACGGGGGAACAATGGGGGGCGAAGGCCGCTCAGGCCTGCGCAGAAACGATCGCGCACGGACAGGCCGACAGGCCGTCAGCACTCCGAAGCACCGCCCCCCAATCGGCGACGCCGCTGGATGGGGCCGTACGGCTGCCTCTATGATCGGCACACTTTCCTGCACGGACACAACGAGCACTGCGGGAGCCAGCGGTGAGCGGAACCTCTGACGAAACCGGTTCGGCGGCCGACAGCAACCGATCGGCCATTACGGAGCGTCACCCCGCAGTGCCAGCCATGCCTCCCCCGACCCCCCGCACCGACTCCGAAACGCGCGACTTCCGGGCCGCCTTCAACGCCGCCCACCTCGCCATGGCCGTCGTCGACCGCAGCGGATACGTCGTCGCCGCGAACACCGCCCTGGCGGGACTCCTCGGCACCGAACCGCACGCGCTCGTCGAACAGCGCGCCGCCGACCTCGTGGACCTCGGCGCGGAGGCCCGCACCTGGCAGGCCTACCAGGAGGTGCTGCGCGGCCGTCAGGCCCGGCTGCGCTGCACGCGCCGGCTCAAGCACCCCGACGGGCATTCGCTGTGGACCGAGGTCACCCTGGGGCCCGTGCCCGGCACCCGGGACGTGCTGCTGTCCGTCGCCGACATCAGCGACCGCCGCGACCTCCAGGCCCGGCTGCGGCACCTCCAGATGCACGACCCGGTGACCCGCCTGCCCAACCGGACTCTGTTCTTCGAGCGGCTCTCCACCGCCCTGGAAGCCTCCTCGTACGAGCACGGCGGCACGGGCCGGATCGGCCTGTGCTACCTCGACCTGGACGGCTTCAAAGCGGTCAACGACACCCTCGGCCACCGGGTCGGCGACCGGCTGCTGACCGCCGTCGCGGCCCGCCTCACCCAGTGCGCCGACCAGTCCGGGTACGGGCGAACCGGCGGACACCTCGTGGCCCGGCTCGGCGGCGACGAGTTCGCCCTGCTGGTCGAGGACTCCACCGGCACCGACCAGCTCGTGGACCTGGCGCGCAGCGTCCTGGCCGCCGTCCAGGAGCCCTTCGACCTGGCCGGGCAGCGGCTGTCGGTCTCGGCGTCGATCGGCGTGGTGGAGCGGGCCGCGGACGGCACCTCGGCGACCGGCCTGATGCAGGCCGCGGACACGACCCTGTACTGGGCCAAGGCCGACGGCAAGGCCCGCTGGACCCTCTTCGACCCCGAGCGCAACGCGCACCGGATGACCCGCCAGGCCCTCACCTCCACGCTCCGGCCGGCCGTGGAGCGCGGCGAGTTCGAGGTGGAGTACCAGCCGCTGGTGGACCTGGAGAGCGGGGCCGTGCGCGGGGTGGAGGCACTGGTCCGGTGGAACCACCCGCAGTTCGGCAGCCTGACGCCGAATCGGTTCATCGGGATCGCCGAAGAGGACGGCTCCATCGTCCAGTTGGGCCGCTGGGTGCTGCGGACCGCCTGCCGGCAGGCCCGGCGGTGGCAGATCGAGCACCCCGGCGACTCCCCCGTCTTCGTCTCCGTCAACGTCGCGGTCCGCCAGGTGTGGGACTCCGACCTGGTCGGCGACGTCGCCGGGATCCTCGCCGAAACCGGGCTCGCCCCGCAGCTCCTGCAACTGGAACTCACCGAGTCCGCGGTGATGGGCTCCGCGGGCCGCCCGCTCCAAGCCCTCCAGTCCCTCAGCGACATGGGCGTGCGCATCGCCATCGACGACTTCGGCACCGGCTACTCGAACCTCGCCTACCTGAGCCGCCTGCCGGTGTCCGTACTGAAGCTCGACGGCTCCTTCGTCCGCGGCTTCCGCTACGACGAGGGCACCCACCCGAATCCGGCCGACGAAACCATCGTCGAAGCCCTCGTCCAGCTCGCGCACCGGCTGGGCCTCACCGTCACCGCGGAGTGCGTGGAGACCGCCGGGCAGGCGGCCCGGCTGCGACGCGTCGGCTGCGACACGGGCCAGGGCTGGCTGTACTCCCGCGCGGTGGCTCCGGAGCGCATCGCCGAAATGATCGGCACCCGCCCCGGCGCCGGCCACGACCGCTGGTAGCCCCGAGGAGCTGCGGTACTTCACCACCACCTGCCAGTACGAGGTGGCCGGCCAGTAGGTGGTCTGAACGGACAGGTCCGCCGGTCCGGCCGTCGGGTCAGCTGGACGAGCTCAGCTCCGACCGCCGGCCGGCGGCCTTCCGGCAACCGGCCGACGGGTCGGCCTATGCCGTGCGGCCGGGGAGGCCCGGCCAGTTCGAGCCGATCGGCAGGGGGTAGCCGTCGTCGACACGGTCGGCGGCGATGTCGTACCGCATGTACTGGCCGCCCTTGAAGAAGTACGCCTTGCCGTTGTTCCACACGATCCCGGCGTCGATCCCGGCGCCCCACAATCCGGGCCAGTACGGGTTGATCGGCAGCGGGTATCCGGGGTCCACCCGGTCGGCGGCGATGTCGTACCGCATGTACTCGCTGCCGCGGAAGAAGTACGCCTTGCCGTTGGGCCACAGGACGGCCGCGTCGATCCGGTCGCCCCACAGGCCCGGCCAGTTGCCGGCGATGGGTTTCGGGTAGCCGGGGTCCACCCGGCTGGTCGCGATGTCCCAGCGCATGTACTGGCCGCCGCGGAAGAAGTACACCTTGCCGTTGGGCCACGGGATGCCCGAGTCGACGGTGTCCCACAGGCCGGGCCAGTTGCCGGCGATGGTCAGTTCGTAGTCGGGGTAGACGACCCTGTCCTCGGCGATGTCGTAGGCCCTGTAGTGGGTTCCGCGCATGATGTAGGCGTTGCCGTTGTTGTACATGATGGCCGCGTCGATGCCGCCGCCGCTCCAGAGGCCGGGCCAGTTCGCCCCGATCGCCCGGGGGTAGGCCGGGGCGACCCGGTCAGCCGCGACGTCGTAGCCGGCGTACTGCCAGCCGCGCAGCAGGTAGGCCTTGCCGTCGTTCCACATCACGGCACCCTGGATGCCGTCGCCCCACAGGCCCGGCCAGTTGCCGGCGATCGGCCTGGGGTAGCCGGGGTCCACCTTGTCCGCGGCGATGTCGTAGCGCATGTACTCGGCGTCGCGGAAGAAGTACGCCTTGCCGTTGTTCCAGACGATCGCCGCGTCGATCCGGTCGCCCCACAGCCCGGGCCAGTTCGGCGTGATGGGCAGCGGGTAACCCGCGTCGACCTTGTCGGTCGCGATGTCGTACCGCATGTACTGGCCGTCTCGGAAGAAGTACGCCTTGCCGTTGGGCCACACCACACCGGCGTCGATCCGGTCGCCCCACAGGCCCGGCCAGTACGGGTTGATCGGCAGCGGGTAGTTGGGGTCGACCCGCCGGGTGCCGGGGTCGATGCGGTAGTACACGCCGCCGGCGAACACATACACCTTGCCGTTGGGCCAGAAAACGGGCGCGGTCAGCATGCGGAGGCTGAGCGTCTCGACGAAGGAGCTGTAGTTGTCCGCGTTCTTCGCCGCCGCGTTGGGGTTGCTGATCGCGAGTTCGCGTGAGGCGGGGAGGCCGTAGACGATGTCGTCGGTGTCGACGTTCGTGGCCGCATGGCTCCACTCGTGGACGATGGCGCCAAACCGCGAGTCGGTGCCGGTCGCCGGGAGCGTGTAGAAGGCAGGACAGACGTAGACGGTGTCCGATCCCAGGTGGGTGTAATTGGTGGTGTCGACGCCGCAGTTCGGCGGGCTCAGGTCGTAGGTGATCGCCCTGTTCATCCAGGCGCGCGTCCCGGCCATGCGGTCCCGCACGGTCTTGTAGCGGGAGGCACTGTCCACCCCGAACCACTCCCTGTACAGGGCGTTGTCCGTCCGGCCGCTCCAGCTGTCCAACTCGGCGATGGCCGCGTCCAGCCAGGCGCGGGCGTTGTCGTGCGCGGCGAAGACCTCCGCGAAGCCCGGAGGGAGAGGGACGTCCCGCAGCAGGGCCGACGGACGTTCCGTGTCCGGGGCGATCGTGAGCGTCCGGGCGCCTTCCCTCGGCTGCTCGCTGCGCGCCCGCTCGCCCGCGGTGGGCCGTGCGGCGCCGTCGGGGAGGAGTTCGAAAGAGGTGCTGACCGGGCCGAGGGTGAGCCCCTGGTGTTGGTGCCGGGGGCGTGAGGCGAGGGCCTCCGTCCCGACGACGGGTATGACGTCGGCGAACCGGACCAGCAGGGTGACCTCGTACTCGCCGGGCCCATCCAGTGAGTACGACTCCGAGATGTCGAGTTCTTCGACGATGGTCTCGCCGACGCGGATGGTGCGGTAGGAAGCCGGATCGGGATCCGTGCGGCTGACGAGCCGCCCGTCGTAGGGAACGGCACCGTCCGCGTGCCGTACCTCCAGGAAGTTGAAGACTTCACCTTCGAGGGGGGTGTTCCAGACGAGCAACCTGTAGTCCCTGTCGCCCTGGTTCTCCAGCTCGAAGGTGAGGATCACCGGCTCGCCCCGCTGGTACGTCGGGGCTCCGCGGATCGCCAGACGGAAGTCGTCGCGCATCGGTCGACTCCTCACGGGAGGGGAAGGAGGCGAGCCCGGTCGGCAGACGGCCGTACAGGATCCACGGGCCCGCGACTCCAGCGTCTGCCACGCGCAGCCGCCCCGCATCCCCGGAGGGGGCGGGGGCCGCTGCGCGGAGCTGCGCCCCACCCCGCCCTTTCTCCGTTTCCCGGGCTCCGCCCGGACCCGGTCCCGGCTCAGAGGTTGCGGACGCCACTTTGCGCCCGCCGGGGACGGGATGGGGCCCACAACGTTCCTCCATCGCCCCGGAATTCCGTAACCATGTGACACACCTCCGCCCCGCACCCGGCCTGGTGGGTGTGGGGCGGGGTGTCGCTCGGCGCGGGGTGGGGGGAGATCAGCAGGCGCCGAGGTCCTTCCAGACGCCCCATTCACCGGTGGTTCCGGGCTCCTCGTTCTGCGTCCACCACTGGGCCTTCCACTTGCGGCCCTTGTGCGAGACCTCCGTGCCGCCGGTGTAGACCGTGCCCGCGGTGTACGCCGGGACGGAGCCGCAGCCCGTGGTGGGCGGCGGGCTGGTCGGGGGCTGCGTGGTCGGCGGGGTGGTGGTGGGAGGCGGGGTGGTCGGGGGCTGCGTGGAGCCGCCGAGGGCGTCCGAGATCTGGTTCAGCAGGGTGGTGTTGGCGTCCAGGCCGAGCAGGGAGTACATCATCGCCCCGGCGAGGCCGCGGCTCTTGCCGTAGTCGACGCGGGCCTGGACGGACCTCTGGTCGAGGCCGGTGAAGAACTCGCCGTCCTTGTAGAAGTACGAGGCCTTGGCCTGGTCGTCCCAGAAGGTGGTGGCCGGGTTGTCGACGATGCCGCCGAGTTCCTTGTAGTGGGCGATGCCGGCCTGCTGGCTGTACTGGCGGGGGGCGGAGCCGCCGGTCGCGGTCTGGGCGAGGCCGCCCGCCGTGCCGGCCGGGACGCCCTTCCAGCCGCGGTAGTAGAACTCGTAGCCCAGGGTGAGCTTGTTGGCGGGGAAGCCGCCGGTGATGCCGTAGACCGGGTCGCCGTCGATCCAGGCGTCGATGGCGTTCTTGATGCTGTACTTCTCGGTGCCGGGGGCGATCGGGTCGGTGGGGTCGGCCGGGGAGTTGAGCAGCGGGGACTGGTGGTAGGTGGGTCCGTCGCCGTCCCAGGCGCCGTGCATGTCGTACGTCATGATGTTGGCGTAGTCCAAGTACTGGCCGATCTTGTCGGTCTCGATGTACTTGATCTTGTCCTGGCCGGCCGGGAGGGCCGCGGTCAGCAGGTACTTCTTGCCGCCGCCCGCGGCGCCGTACTCGTCGAGCTGCTTGCGGAACTCGGCGAGGAGAAGGGTGAAGTTCTGCTTGTCCTCGGGGCCGTAGTGGTTGCCGAGGTGACCGCCGGAGGAGCCCGGGTACTCCCAGTCGATGTCGATGCCGTCGAAGATGCCGGCCGCGGTGCCGGGGCCGCCGAAGCCGCCTTCGACGGGCAGGTTGCCCTTGAGGTACTGGTCGATGCAGGAGGAGACGAACTTCTTGCGGGAGGCGTCCGTCTTGGCCGCGTCGTGGAAGTACTTGGAGTAGGTCCAGCCGCCCAGCGAAATGTTGATCTTCAGGTGCGGGTACTTGGCCTTCAGCTCCTTGAACTGGTTGAAGACGCCCACGATCGGCTGGTCCCACTTGTCGGCGACGCCGTCGACGGAGTCGGCCGCGCTGAAGGACTTCTGGTAGTCGGCGTAGGAGTCGCCCGCACCGTCGCCCGCGTTGGGGTTGCTGTCGTCGCCCGCGGCCTTGTTGGCCATGAAGCAGGTGAGGTTGGTGGGGTGGATGTTGCCGAACGAGTAGTTGATGACGTCCAACTTGCCCGCTATGCCACGGGTGTCGAGGTGCTTCGGGTAGAAGGCGTTCCCGTACACGCTCCACTGGTCGTAGTACGCGATCCGGACGTTGCCGCTGCCTGCGGTCACGGAGGCGTCCGCGGCCCGGGCGGTCGCGGTGCCGGGCCCCGCGAAGCCGGCCGCCAGTCCGGCTGCCAGCGCGGCCGTGGCGGCGGCCGCGACGAGGGGTTTACGGATGTGCATGAACTGCCTCCGGGAAGTGGGAGGGGAGGGCGAGAGGTTCGGGTGGGAGAAGTGATAGCGATCACCGAAGCACCCCGTCAATGGTTTGGACCAAACAAGGACTAGACCACTCAGCTCACAAATCCCCTCGTCAGAGGCGTGCGAGCACAAGAAGAACCGCTCGCCACCCCGGGTGACGAGCGGTTTAAGGATGACTTAGGACACGCTCCCGCAAGGTTTCGGCAACAAACCAGCCGAACTCCGTTCGCCGGGGACCGATCAGCTCCCGACGCCCGGCACCGGCATCCCGTACACATCTGCGACGAGCTCGTACGAGCGCAGCCGGGCCGCGCCGCTGTGCGCGTTGGTGGTCAACATCAGCTCGTCGGCACCCGTGCGGGCGGCCAGGGCATCGAGCCCCGCGCGGACTTCGTCGGGCGTGCCGTGCACGACGTTCGACATCCAGGTGTCGACGAACTCCCGCTCCAGCTCGGAGTATCCGTACGCCGCCGCCTCCTCGGGGGTCGGGATCAGCCCCGGCCGGCCGGTGCGCAGCCGCAGCATCGACAGGGCCCCGGTCCGCACCTGGGCGCGGGCCGCCCCGGCGGTGTCGGCGGCCAACGTCGAAACACCGATCAGGGCGTACGGGGCGTCCAGGACGGCCGAGGGGCGGAAGCTCTGCCGGTAGAGGTCGAGGGCGGGCAGGGTGCCGGCCGCGGAGAAGTGGTGGGCGTACGCGAAGGGCAGGCCGAGCTCGCCGGCGAGGCGGGCGGAGAACCCGGAGGAGCCGAGCAGCCACAGCGGCGGGCGGCCGGTCGGCCCCTGCACCGGGCCGGGCACGGCGTGCACGCGGGCGTACGGGTGGCCGGCGGGGAAGTCGTCGTCGAGGAAGCGGGTGAGCTCGGCGAGGCGGCGCGGGAACTCGTCCGCGGCCTCGTCGAGGCGGCCCGGCCCGCGCAGCGCGGCGGCCGTGCGCCCGTCGGTGCCGGGGGCCCGGCCGAGGCCGAGGTCGATCCGGCCCGGGGCGAGGGCCTCCAGGGTGCCGAACTGCTCGGCGACGGCGAGCGGGGCGTGGTTGGGCAGCATGACCCCGCCCGAGCCGAGGCGTATCCGGGTGGTGTGGGCGGCGAGGTGGGCCAGGATCACGGCCGGGGAAGAGCTGGCCACGCCCGGCATGGAGTGGTGCTCGGCGACCCAGTGGCGGTGGTAGCCGCGGGACTCGGCGAGTCGGGAGAGGGCGACGCTGGTGCGGAGGGAGTCGTGGGCGGTGCTGCCGCTGCCGACCGTGACGAGGTCGAGCACGGAGAGCGGAACGGGTGCACGGCCGTGGCGGACGCCGCGGACCGGGTCGGGGGCGTGGCCGGGGTCCGCCTTCCGGGCCCCCTCCGGTGCGGTGCTCGGGCCGGGCGGCTGCCCGGCCGGCTGCCCGGCGCTCGGCGCGATGGGCCGTCCGGCGTCCTGCGCGGTGTCGCGTCCGGCGTTCTCGGGGTCCCCGATGTCACTCACTGTCGCTCCCGTCTCGGTTCGCATCCGTACGAGGAACTCGAACCGTGAGGGGTCGGCGGGCATTCCCGGCCCCCTCAGGCGATTGCCCTTGACCTTGGCATATGCCAGCGGAGTAGATCGAGGCAGAGGCGCATGATTGAGCCATCAATCTCCTCAACAGACGCTCCACGTGAGCCTCTTGATGGCTATCGTGGTAACGCAAGCGGTAGCAACCTGGTAGGGGGAGACCGTGGCGCTGAAGCCCGAGCCGACCGCGCCGTTCCACTCGGTGCAGTACGCCCTGCGCGTGCTCGAAACCATCGCCCGCCACTCCGGCGGGGTGACCAACGCACAGATCACCCGCGAGACCGGGCTGCCCGTCGCCCATCTCGCACCCATGCTCCTCATGCTGCGCAGGGAGGGGTACGTGGTCGAGGTCTCCGACGGGGCCTACGCCATAGGGGACTCGCTCGTCCTCCTCGGCTCGGGGATACACAAGGAGCAGGCCCTCCAGAACAAACTGCAGGACACCCTCGACCGGCTGCGGGACTCGGTGGGCGCGGCGGTCTACATCAGCCGGTACGAGGACGGCGAGGTGAAGATCACGCAGTTCGCGGACAGCCCGCGCACGCCGAAGGTGCACGAGTGGGTCGACTTCCGGTCCGCGGCACACGCCAGCGCCGTCGGCAAGTGCCTGCTCACACAGCTCGACCAGAACGGGCGGCGCGACCACCTCTCCCGGCACAAGATCGCCCGGCTCACATCGAAGACGATCGTGAACGAGCGGGTCCTGATGTCCAAGCTCGACGCCCAGCCGGCCACGGTTCCGGTGCTGGACCTCCAGGAGTACGCGCTCGGCACGGTGTGCGCAGCGGTCCCGATCACCGCCGGGGCTTCGGTGGGCTGCCTCGCCCTGTCGATGCCCGTCGAGCACGCGCACCGGCTGCGGGCCGCCGCGGAGGTCCTGAACCGGAAGGCGGCGCCGCTGCTGCTGTCGCTCGCCCTCTGAGCCGCCGTGTGATGCGCCTCACGGGAGAGGGTGCGTCCGCAGCGGGACGGCGTACGAAACACTTCGGGCGGTTACCGGTGAACCGGTAACCGCCCGAAGGACAGGTGCGCCGCCAGGGACTCGAACCCCGGACCCGCTGATTAAGAGTCAGCTGCTCTAACCAACTGAGCTAGCGGCGCCTGCTGACAGAGAAAATACTACCTGGTCCCGAGGGGTGCTCCAAACCAGGTCCGCCGGTCAGCACCCCCGGGGGTCCGCGCGGCCCTGTGCGGCCCTGTGCGGCCCTGTGCGGCGTACGCGGCGAGCAGGTGAGGAGCCGGCGCGGCGCAGCGCGACCGTTGTGGAGCCGGCCGGGGCCGTGCGTCCGGCCGGCGGGCACTCGACGCCCGACCCCGGTCCGGCCCCGGCCGACGGTCAGAACTCGACGTCGGAGCAGGCGTAGAAGGCGTTCGGGGTGTCGTGGACGGTCCAGACGGCAAGGATCACGTGCCGGCCGGTCTTCCCGCTCGGCATGGCGCCCTGGTGGACGGTGGTCATGGCGGGCCGGGCGCCGTTGTAGGCGACGGTGAGGAAGGGCTGGGATTCGAGGGCGGCGCGGGTGAGGGGCTTGGTGGGGTCCCAGCCGCTCCTGGTGACGTAGTACTTGATGTCGGTGGTGGCGTGGTTGGCGGTGAACTGCCACCGGAAGCCGTATCCCTGCCCGGCGGTGACCCTGGTGGCGGGCCAGGCACCGCCGCGCGGGTCGTCGAGCTGGGCGAACTCGCTGTGGCCGCCGGCACATATGCGGCCGTCGGCGGGGCCGGCGGCCGGGAAGCCCTTGAGTCCCTCGACGCTCTGCGGCTCCCACTGGATGGGGCCGCAGTCGGAGACGGTCCTGTTGGCGCAGAGCTTCTGGCGGCTGATCGGGGTGTCGGTGTAGCCGTGACCGCTGGCGCTGGGCGCGACGGCGAACGCGAGGCCCGCGGCCACGCTGATCCCGAGGGCGGTGGCGCCGGCGCGCCGGAGCAGGCGGACGGGTCGGCGCATGGGCATGCGGATGGGGCGCATGGGTCGGATGCTCCTTGAACGTGGGGGGGTGGGCGAGAGCGCGCGCACGGGTGGGGACGGCGGCGGTGGCGATTCCCGCGGCCGGACCGAGCACGATTTCAGGTCTAGACCAAGTCTCAATCTATTGACGGGAGTTGGCCATGTCCATACCAATGCGGGAACGTTCGGTCCGGACCGGACCCACCGTCGCCCGCACGGCCGACCTTGCCTTCCAGCCCCTCCGGCCGGCCCCCTCGACCAGCTGTTTCCCGCCTCGGAAAGGGTCGGGCGAGGAGGCCGTGGCGGTGCAGCGGACGGGACGGGTCCGCGCCGCCCCGACGACGGCATCCGGCCGCCGCAGCCGGGAACACGGCTGCGGCCCCGGCC